>JBBRFH010000008.1:0-29832 GCA_038224615.1 Tepidisphaerales bacterium | reverse complement strand
GAGGTGGTATCCTTCGAGCGGCCGGTGCAGGTGGGGCTGATCGATCCGACGGCGGCCAAGCTCGATGGGGCGGAGATGCAGATTCGCTTGACCAATCCGCTGCCGCGATCACAGCGGGTGCGTGCCACGGTCGAGGCGGAGGGATGGCGGTTCGAGTCTTCGGCAGTCGAGATGGAACTGGCAGCGGGCGAGATGCGGGATCTTCCGGTCCGCATCGCGCACGCCGGGGCGATGCGCAACGGCCGGGCGAGTGTGAAGGTGCGAGTCGAGACGCCGACGGGGGCGTTCGTGCATGATGACGTGATCGAACATCGCGTCATTCGCCGGCTGACGCCGACGCTGGATGCGTCGTTCGAGGAGTGGACGCGAGCGGGTATCACGCCGGTCGTGCTCACACAGTCGATCGGGGTAAACGCAGCGCTGGCGGCGGCGATGCCGTGGGAGGAGCTGACCGCCGCCGATAACACCGCTGGCCGGTATGCGCTGGCCTATGACGACGCTCACCTCTACCTGATGGCCGAGATCCGCACGCCCAAGCGCGCTGAGCGGCCTTGGGACCAGACGCGGGACGACTGGTACGAACTGCACCCCGGCGGCTATGCCTACAAAATCGCGCCGCGCTGGCCTTTCACCGGCGAGAGCGTGCAACTGGCGATCCAGCCAATCGCGCGACCGACGACCCAGCCGACTCGCTATGCGCAGCAGGCGACGGATTATCTGTTCGGCTTCTACCAGACGCAGCAGGGTACGCCGCAGGCGTGGCTCTTTCGCGGGCCTGGCGTGGCGCTGCCGCTGCACCGCTACCCCTTCTCGCCGGAGCAGCCGAACGCGAATCGACTGCTAAAGGAACCGCGAGTGACGGTGAAGCACGATGAGGCGGCGATGACGACCCGCTACGAGATCGCGCTGCCCTGGGCGAGTCTGCCCGAGATCAAAGTCGAATCCGGCGCGCTGATTGGCGGCCTGGAACTGAAACTGACGACCAGTCGCTGGTCGGGCCTGTTCAGCGCCGCCGGTCGCGGCGCGGCCAAAATGGATCAATCAATCTTCCAGCCCCATTGGGCTACAGGCTTTACCGCATCCATTCCGTGGCGGCTGGAGTAGTTCAACTCAGACCCCACCGCCGGCCGGAACTGACTATTCCTTGGATTCGCGACCTCCGGGCCGCTGGTTTGCTCCCGTTCTTCGGGCGTGCGCCAGGCGGATACGAAGCGACGCACGATATCGAAACCGCCACTGAATCCTGCCGATTTCAGCCGTCAGTGCAGCGATCTGGCATTGTGATCGCCGGCGTCCCACCAGGCGCGAATCGTTTGAGCATGCGGATCGATAAGGCTGCGCGTACCGGCACCGGCGTGCAGGCCCGGCGCTGCAGCGCCTTCACGCCGCTCTCGGCGTCGGGATTCCTCGCCGAAGTCGCACGCCATTCGCTCCCCAGGCGAATGGTCCAGCGGGATCAGCGTCTCACGCCAGCGGCGCCGGTGCTTGTTTACATACCGCCGGACCCGGTCGTACTTGCACCGGTGGGTCTGCTCGGCCACCCGCCGGCGGTGAAGCTGCATTGACGTATGGCGCTGCATTAGCGGTGCTGATTCATCCGCCAGCACGATCGCGTCGATCGCCACCACGAACGGTCCCATCTTCGGCAACACCGCTGGCTTCTGCCGGGCGTAACTCAGCGGCCGGCCCGTCTCCGAAGCAATCGCGTTGGCAACCCGCCGCCGATCAAGCTCGATGCGTGCATCCGTTTTCCGCGCCGGTCGTCAATCATCCGCACCGCTTTCCGATTGCATGCCGACTACCATTGCTGCGGGGTCATTAGAGCCGTGTGAGTGGCCGGCGCGTGAATCGGACGCAACCGTCTACTCGCGTCGGTCACGACCCCGCGGGCCGACTTCGCTCAGGTTGATGGCGATAATTCCCAATTCTTCGGCAAGGGCGTTGGGTTCGTAGATGCCCTGCTCCAGATTCATCACGCCCGGTTCACCGACCCGCGAATGCCGGTCGTGACCCGACTGCTGCCATTGCTCCTGCGACAGCCGCGTGGTCTTGGCTTTGTCGCGAAAATGGAAGACTTCGCCGGAGCGATTGAAGTAAAGATTGTGGTCTGAATAGAAATCGCCCGTGTTGAGCTTTGAAGCGTAATCGCCAAGCCAAATCGGTTGACCATCGCTGACACAGACGTTTCGTTCAAACGTGAAGCCCAGCCATTTTTCCGCCCGCCCGAGACTGCAGATGGCGGTTCCGCCTGTCGCGAAGAGGTTGTTGCGGACAATGTTCTCACGGCCGTAGTGTTGGTTGAAACAGTTGGTTTTGCAGTCGAAAACGACATTCTGTTCGATCACGATGTGGCTCGACCCTTCATCGGGATAGATGCCCCATCCCCCGTAGCCGTGGGCGTGAATGTCGTGAATCAGATTGTGTCTGATGGTGGTTCCCGGCTGCACGCCCAAGGTGTAGACGCCGCCCATATCACTGAGCCAGCCTTGGCCGAGCTGGTGAATGTGGTTGAATTCGATCCGGTTGTCGCGGCAGACGTTTTCGCCGTAGCCCCAGGTCCAACCGACAGAAATTCCGGTGTAGTAGGCGTCGCGAATGTGGTTGTGAATGATGCTATTGCCGTAACTTTCCTGGACTATGATTCCGGCACCGGCGTGAAACACCCGGCCGATGGATTCGATCACGTTGTCACTGATGACGTTCATTCCCGTGCGACGATGCCTCGGACCGTCGGCGGCGGCGCCGGCGATTTTGACGCCACCGGCACCGATGTCGTGTAAATGATTCCCAACGAACCGATTCGCGACGCAGCCGTCGCCAAGCTCGAATGCGTACCAGCCGACGGCCGACAGGTCGCAGTCTTCGATCGCGCAGTGTTTTGCCGCGACCAGCTCGATCACGCCCGGATACGCCACCGCCGACTGCGCCGCCGCCGCGAGTGGTTTAGTGCCGGTGATCATGTGGCGCGGCAGATGGCTGTTGGTAATACGTTGCGCATCAGTGTGCCGGAAACTCAGGCCCTGAAACCGCAGGAACTGCACCGGGCGGTCGTTGTCTGCGTCACCCGTAATTTTGATCAACTGATTGACCAGCGGCAGGCACGCGCGGAGTGATTCTTTGGTTTCCCCAGGCAGCGGCTTGTAAAAAAGGGTTGCCGACGGGCGATCGAGGTACCACTCGCCGGGCTCGGTCAGTGCCTCTTTCACATTCTCCAGATAGTAGCGGGAAAATCGCGACTCGAAGTCGTCGCGCAAGGAAAACCGCGACTGAGTTCGCGAGACGAGCAGCCCTGTTTCGGGGTCATAAGAATCAACCGGCATGCGCTCGTCGACCCAGTAATGCAACACGACTACTTCGACGTCCGTTTGATTCTGTTTCGCAATAAAATCTTCCGGTTGCACCACGAAGCGGTCGGACCCTTGAAACAGTGGCGCGCTCTTGACGTCAATATCGGGCACGTCTTTAAGCCAGAGCCACTGCGGCACACCCGGGCCATTCAGTTTTGGCCAGCAGGCCCGAGGACGCCGGGCACCGTCCACAAAAAAGCTAAAGAAATTTTTGCCTGCCAGCACGTCTGGCACCGAAGCCGCCCAAACTGCACCGCCGTTCAATGTCGCATCGCGCCAGCCGGTGACCGGGCGGCCACCGTCGAATATCACCCGCGCGCCGTCGGCAGCGGCATAGGTGACGGGATAGGTGTCTTCGGGTCCGAAAACAACCGGCTCGGTGATGGGATAAACTCCGTCGGCAAACCTGACCGTGACCGGCCCGGATAGCTTCGCCTCGTTCTTAAGCCGTCGCACCCGATCGCGTGCGCCCGCGAGTGATTTGAGCGGTCCTCCGCTGCCGTCCGCGACGTCAGGAGAGTTACCGCTTGATTGATCATTCCCCTCGGTGGACACGAACAGGTTTTCAATACACATCATCGGAAGACCCTGAAAAATGAGGAACATCCCGGTCAACGCGAACCGGGAACGATCGCGCCGTGCTGCCGCAACGTGCTTCGAATTGATTCTAGCTTTATCGGCTCGCTTTCGCGTACTCCGTAAGCTGCAGCGGCACCCGCGGCCTGGCCCATCGCCATGCAACTGGCCTGCACGCGCAACGCGGAGTGCGCCGACTGATCGGCACTGATACACCGTCCGGCGACCAGAAGTCGCTCCACCCCGACCGGCTGCATCGCGCCCAGCGGGATGCTCGGGACGACGCCTTCGCGCAATTTTTCGTACTTCAGGCCGTGGTCGGTGTGAAGATCGATCGGATAAAAACTGTGACACACCGCATCGTCCCATAGTCGGCCGGTGACGTAATCGTCGTAATTTACTGTCGCGCGACCGACAATTGTCCGCGTGTCGCGAATGCCGCACTCGGGCGCGCTCCATGTGAAGTGAAGTTTGTCAAAGCCATGCTGCGATTTGAAAAAACGAAACACCCGAAGGGCGGCTGCGCGTCCGCGTTGCTCTGCGTCGCTCTTTCCAGCGCTGTCGGTGGCGTCAATGCCGGTGACGTGAATGGCATTTTCACCGCGCGAATGCACCAGCCCGCGCAACGACGTTCCGTTCCAGCCGAAGTCGCCTTTGTCCAGTCGCCCTTCACTCAGCGCCACGTGCGCGGCGGCGTCAAGGGCTTCCATGTCGATCGCTGACGGATCGTACCCGTCCAGTTTGAACACCAGCGTGCCCGGCTGAAGCGTCGGGAAGCGGCGCAGTTCAACGCCGGCCAGCCCGGCAAGATTAGCGTCGCCGGTGGTGTCGATCAGCCATCGCGCCGCCACCGTGTGAAGCCCCTCTTTGCCGCAGAGCGTGACCAGCCAGCCGTCATCACGCCGGTCGACTTTTGCCACCATGGTGTGATACCGCACGAGCACACCGGCAGATTGGATCGACTCATCAATCAGCGCGGCAAATACCGTCGGATCGACGCGCACCTGGTGCTTCCAGTGGGCGGCATGGATGTCCGAAAAATCGGGCACGGGCTGATCGGTTTCCTGCAGCGTTCGAAGAACGTGTTCCCATCCGATGCCAGCAATCACCTGCCGTCCCCACGCATGAAAAATGCCGGGGACGGCGACGCGGTTGAGTGTCGTCGTCCCACCGGGCATCCCCGATTTTTCGACCAGCATCGTCCGCACGCCCAGGCGGGCACACTGCAATGCTGCGACCCAGCCGGCCGGTCCGGCACCGCATACAAGGATCTCGACGCCGTCTGATTCTCGCTCGCGGATCATGGTCTGGAATCAATAACCGATGAACAGGATTTCGTCCAAAGACAGAGGGTCGTTCACCGCCGTGATCCGCACGCCGGTGACGCTCGCGATATCGGTCAGGTCGAAGTTCGTAAATTGACCGCCCGTGTCGACCCGTGTGTGTGTCGTGGAACTCACCCACGACGCAGCGCCGTTACGGTGCGTAAGCGCTTGCGATTATTCGGAATCCCGTGTGACTGTAGCAGATGCAGCGGGTTCATTTTAACAGCGATTGCCGCGCCGCGAATAATGCGGCCTATAGCCCGCCCATGAACTGGTAGACCTGGTCGTTGAAGCCCGGCAAGCCTTCGTGGCCGAAATCGGGGAAGATGGCCAAACTCTTTTTCGCGGTGATCTTGTTGTACGCGGCGAACTGGCTGCTGGGCGGGCAGATGGTGTCCATCAGGCCCACGCCCATGAAGATTTCGGCTTTGATGCGCGGGGCGAGGTATTGGCAGTCGATGTAGCCGAGCCGCTCGAAGACATGGTCTTCACGCTTGTGCTCCGGATCGAAGTGGCGGAAGTACGTCTTGAGTTCGGTGTAGGCATCCTTGGCAAGGTCCATTTCCCACACCCGCTTGTAGTCGCACAGGAATGGGAAAGTCGGCGCAGCCCGCTTGATGCGCGGCTCGAGGGCAGCGCACGCGAGCGTGAGGCCGCCGCCCTGGCTACCGCCTTGTGCGCCGACGCGATTGCCGTCGACCTCGGGCATTTTCATGACGATGCCGGCGAGTTGCGCGGTGTCGAGGTAGATGTCGCGGAACAGCAGCTTGTCGGCGGCGTCATCGAGGCCGCGGATGATGTGGCCGTGGTGGGTGGTGCCGCGCACGCCGCCGACGTCTTCGGAGAGCCCGCCTTGGCCGCGACAATCCAGCGCCGCCGAGACGAACCCGCGGGCCGTCTGGCAAAGCTGGCCGTGCCATTCACCGGAGTTGCCGGAGTAGCCGTGGAAGTTGACGACGGCAGGACATTTGCCCTGCGGGTTTTTGGGCCGGATGTACTTGGCGTGGATTCTCGCCCCGCGCACGCCGGTGAAGTAGAGGTCGAAGCACTCGGCGCCCGGCGCCTGGAAATCGGCCGGCTTGAGTTCGACGTTGGCATTCGTCGACTGCATCTCTGCAATGGCGGTGTCCCAGTACTGATCGAAATCGGCGGGCCTGGGATTTCGGCCTTCATACGTCTGAAGCTTCTCCAGCGGCATGTCCACAAGCGGCATCTGCGTTCTCCTTCAAGGATGTAGTTAATGGAGCGGGAACGATACCCAATCGCCGGGGAATGAAAAGTGCCCGGGAGTTGCGTGCTTATCACGCCCGACATCGCGCCGGGGTGAAGCGCAAAACACTGCGAAGGCACAAGCAGAATGTTGCTTGCGCCTTCGCCGGTGCGAAAGAGGATGAGGGGGAGCGTGAGCGCTCAGGCGGCTTTGGCTTCGTAGGAAGTTGCCGGCTCGACGCGAACGGCGCGACGGATCGCCGCCTTCTTGATACGGCGCGTCCGGCCGACACTCTGCTGGTCGAGGGTGGCGCGCTGCTCGCGATTGGTCTCGGCAACCTGGACGGCGCTGGCGGCATCGGGGGCATAGAGATCGGCGCCGATCTCGTCGCTAAGCCCTTCGGCACGCTTGTAGATTCCGCCGCAGCACATGACCTGCATGTCCGGGCAGCTATTGACTTCGCGGAGGTAGTCGATGAGTTTTCGGACGTGCGGCACGCCGCTGGGAAGCGTGGCAAACATGACGAGCAGGTTGGGGCGGAAATCACCGATCATTTTCAGGATCTCGTCGTTGGCGACGCCCCCCCCGCCAAAGCGGACGGTGTAACCGGCGGACTCGAACAGGTCGGCGGCGATCTGCCCGCCAAGTTCTTCCGGTTCGGCGTCGCCGCAGAAAATCAGAACCTTGCGGTCATTCGGGGTGTTCATCGGCAGTTTGCCGGCGAGTTGGTCGGTCATCTGGCGGTTCAGCCGGGTGGCGAGGTTCATCTGCATCTGGGTGATGCCGTCATCCTTGAACTCGGTCTGGATGCGTTCCATGGTCGGCCAGATGAGTTCCGAGAGCATCGCTCCCGGTTGCACACCGGCGGCAAGGACTTCATCGATCATCCCACGCACGGCTTGGCGATCGCCGGCGAGGAGCAGGTCGAAATAGCGATGGGCGAGCTTCGTGGTCGAGAGGGCAGGCGTAAGCGACATGGCAGACTCCAAAGTAAGGGACACCGTTTTCAAGTCCTTCCACAACATCAACCGTGGCGTCCCTGCCTCGGCGTCTCGGAGGCCCATGTTAAACTGGGCAACTTCAACACTACTAGGATCGGGAAACTCTGTCGAGAATCTTTACCCATTTTAACAAAGAGAGATTTACCGCGGAGACGCAGAGGACACGGAGATCGTCTGAAAATTTGCGTAATTCATATTTGTATAATGACTTACGATCTTTTACATCAGACCCGACGCCGTCCCGATCTCCCTTATCTCTGCGGCTCTGCGGTGAATATTCGCTGCCGCCTGCGACATCTCGTACCCGACTTTTGGGTCGTTTTTGCTTGAAATGGCTGGTTCAGCGGACGATACTTCTATCACCGGACTATTTAGTCCGCTTAACTTTGCGTGCCTTCCCGTGTGCCGCACATGCTTGTCTTCCCTCGGGCTAACATGTGCGGCTTTTTCCTGCGCCAATATTGGCGCTGACAGACTCCTGCTCTCTTGACGTCTCTTCTTGAGCCGGCCTTGTTCGTGGCCGATTCAACACTTATGCGCAGTCGTTCATCTTATCTTGTCGTGTCGGTAATCGCGTTGCTCGTCGTCGCTGGGGGCCTGTTCGTGGCATCGCGGCGATATGCCGGGCTGGAGTTGAGCCAGGCCACCGAGCGACAGCAGCGCCCCCGCGTGACCGGCACCCGCCCTGCCGCCGATGCCCAGGCCGTCGCGCCCACCGCAGGCGTCGTTGCCGAGATCACCCTGCCCAACACCGGCGCCGGCGTTGACGAACGCACCCTCGACGCGGGCGTCTCGCTTGTCCGCGTGAGCGATGGCAAGACCGTCCCCGCCCATCGCAACACCTCGGGCTCCGGCGACGTCGTCGTCCTCAAGCCGGATAACGCGCTGGACAAGAATCAGCAATACAAGTTCGTTATCACCACCGATCTGAAGGACACCAGCGGCGCGGCGTTCACCCCCTACACGATGACCTTCACGACCGCGGCCACGTTTGCCCAGCAGCAGTTCCCGGTCGCGTTCGAGAAGGTCGACATGCCCGGCGTGAAGCTCGACCACAACGCGTTCACTTCGCTGGCGATCGGCCCGGATGGGCTTCTGTACGGCGGGAGCTTCGGCGGGGTGATCTATCGCTTGGCCATCGAGCCCGACGGCACGCTGCTGCAGCGCGCGCCGATCATGAGCGTTATCGCCGCCAATAGAGGGCCGCGCCTGGTCACGGGCATCGCGTTCGATCCGAAGTCGACCGTTGAGAATCCGATCCTCTGGGTCAACCACGGCCAGATGGCGATCACGCCCGAAGGAAAGCTCGAAGGTGCCGACGACTGGACCGGCAAACTCTCGCGACTGAGCGGGAGCCAACTCGATCAGTACGAAGACGTGCTCGTCGGCCTGCCCCGCGCGTACAAGGACCACCTCAATTTCCAGATGGTGTTCACCAAAGACAACGCACTGCTGTTCACGCAAGGCTCGCACACCAGCGTTGGGGATATCGACAAGAAATGGGGCTACCGCCCCGAGCACAAACTGACGGCGGCCGTCCTGCGGCTCGACCTCGCGAAAGCGACGAAGCTTCCGATCGACGTCAAAACCGACGACGGCGGCACCTACGATCCCGCTGCTAAAGACGCGCCGCTCACGCTCTATGCCACCGGCGTTCGCTCGGGGTTTGACCTCCTCCTGCACCGCAACGGGCACATTTACTCGGGCATCAACGGCGCTGCGGGCAACGAAGGCAACACGCCCGCATCGCCGGATGGCAAGGTTCCGTCCGTGCGCGATCTCAAGGAAACCACCGACGACATGCTGCTCAAGATCGAGCAAGGCGCGTACTACGGCCACCCCAACCCCGCACGCGGCGAGTACGTCCTGAATGGCGGCAACCCGACGGCGGGCGTCGATCCGATGGAAGTCAAGGAATACCCCGTCGGCGTGAAACCCGACGCCAAGTGGAAGCCGCCGGCGTTCGTCTTCGGCAAGAACTTCAGCCCCAACGGTTTGATCGAATACAAAGACGGCCCGCTCGACGGCTGCATCCTGGTCACCCGCTACAGCGACGGCAAGGACATTCTCGTTCTCAAGCTCGATGCCAACGGCGATGTCACCGAAACGATCGCCGGCATCGAAGGTTTCACCGGCTTCAACGACCCGCTCGACCTCATCCAGGACGAAAAGACCGGCAACATCTACGTCGCCGAATACCACGGCGAGAAGATCACTCTGCTGCGCCCGCTCAAGGACAAGCAGAGCGACCATGCCCAGATCACCACCGTCGCGAAAAAATAA
This sequence comes from Tepidisphaerales bacterium, assembly GCA_038224615.1. Taxonomy (GTDB): domain Bacteria; phylum Planctomycetota; class Phycisphaerae; order Tepidisphaerales; family Tepidisphaeraceae; genus JBBRFH01. The sequence goes on along the minus strand of JBBRFH010000008.1, from coordinate 20,090 downwards.
AAAAAGGCCTTGCCGCTTCAGCGGCGAGGTTCTGCCCCGCTGATCTTCCTCACTCTGAGCCCGATTTCATCCCCGCATCATCGTTTCGAGAGGAGTCCGCGCGCTAGACTGTCTACAAGAGCGGCGCTTCCGATGGCTGAAGGGCACCACGGGCGTCGCGATGACTACCAGAAGTGAGACCGATTATGCACAGCAAATCCAATACGCCTACCCAGGCGAGTCGACTCGAAGCCGAACAGCGTCGCATGTCAGTTCCTTGCGCCAGCGAACTCGTGGGTTACGCCACCAAGGGCGCTGCCGCGCTGGGCGGTGCGGCGGTGCTGGTGGAAATCCTCCGTCACCGTCGTCTCCTGCTCACCGCCGCCGCCGCCGGGGCTGGGGCGCTGCTGATGCAGCACTTCGTGCGCAGCGCCTGCGAATGCCGCACCGGCCGGCCGCGCAAGCTTTCGCGGCTGCATCTTGGATCGCCGAGTTTTCAGCACGATGACAAGTTCGGGAGCACGCAGGAGCCGCAAGACGCGATCGACGAGGCGGCGATGGAATCGTTCCCCGCCAGCGACGCCCCGCCTTCCTACCGGCGCGCGTGACCATTCGCGTTCGTACAGAAAACAACTTACCGGCGTGGGCAGCGTTGCTGTCCACGCTGTATTCTTGCGCCCCATGAGCAGCTTTGTGATCAGCGCCTCGAAGGATGGGATCGTGATCGCGCTAAAAGTAGTCCCCGGCGCGTCGCGAACGAAGATCGCGGGCATCCTCGGCGACGCCCTTAAGATCGCCGTCAGCAAGCCCCCCAGCGGCGGCGAAGCGAATCGCGCGGTGGTCGAAGTCCTCGCAGCCGCGCTCGGGATCGCCAAAAAGGACGTCGAGATTATCGCGGGGCACTCTAGCCCGCGCAAACAGGCGCGGGTTCGCGGCGTGACGGTTGACCAGGTGCAGGCGTTGGCAACCAAGCCCGTTTAACGTCGCAGAGCAATCCCGCAGCAAGCTGCGACGCTAAACGAGGACGCACTGCATTGCGTCGTCATGCGCTTCGCGCCATTCGACGAACTCGCTTACGATCTGCTCGAACTCCGCGGCGCTGTTCATGGTGCGGATCGCCTCGCGCATTTCCAGGCACGGGTGCATCTGCTTGGCGTACCAGCTCACGCGTTTGCGGAATTCCTTGACGCTGCCGCGCTCGCCGCGCTGCGTGATCATGTGGTGGAAGTGTCGGCTCATCATCGCACACTTCTCGCGGATTGTGGGCGGGGGCAGCAGTTCGCCCGTCTGCAGGTAGTGCCAGGTATCGCGGAAGATCCACGGCCGGCTCAGCGCCGCCCGGCCGATCATTACGCCGGCGCAACCGGTGACTTCGATCATTCGCTTGGCATCCTCCGGTGTGCGAATGTCGCCGTTGCCGATGACCGGGATGCGATCGACCGCAGCGACTACTTCGCCGATGCCGTCGAGCCTCGCCGCACCGCTGAACTTCATCTCGGTGGTCCGGCCGTGGATCGTGATCATCTGCACGCCGGCGTTTTCCAACCGCCGCGCCAGCGACGGCGCGACGATGCACGAATCGTCCCATCCCAGGCGCAGCTTGGCCGTCAGCGGAACGTGGCGCAGCACGCCGGCGATGCGCTCGACCATGCGCACGGTGTGATCCGGATTGCACAGCAGTTTTGACCCGCCGTCGCGTTTGGTCACCTTGTCGGTGGGACAGCCCATGTTGATGTCGACGACGTGCGCCCCGCGATCCTCAGCCCAGCGCGCCGCGTCGCAGAGCTTGTCGACGTTGCCGCCGTAAAGCTGCATCGACAGGGGTGAATCGTCCTCGCAGGTCGACGCCAGACGCAATGTAAGTCGCGTTTCCTTCAGCGCCGCGTCGGGATTGAGCAGGTCCGTGACCGCCAGCCCCACCCCGCCGCACGAGCGCGCGACGAGCCGAAATCCGAGATCGCAATACCCTGCAATCGGCGCCAATAGCAGCGGCGTGGTGAGTTGAAGATTTCCGATTCGCAGCGGACGCATCCGCCGGAGCATATCGCTCAGGGGCCGATCCGCCTACAATTCCGCCCCCACAATGGCACTGCTTCAGAACGCAAAGAATCTCAGCAAATCGTTCGGCTCCCGGCCGCTGTTTCGCGGTATCTCGATCAGCTTCGACGACACCGAGCGCACCGGTTTGATCGGCCCGAACGGCGCCGGCAAGTCCACGCTGCTCAAGATCCTCGCCGGCATCGAGCCATCAGACGACGGGGCGATCGAGACGCGCCGCAACCTGCGCTTGTGCTATCTTGCCCAGAACGACATTTTCCCGCCCGGCCAGACGGTCGAAGAGGCCGTCCTGGAAGCCGCGACCGATCTGGGAGGCGACGAGCACGATCATCACGTCGCCGTCGCGATCGTGCTCGACAAGCTTGGCTTCACCAACACCGCGCAACCCGCCGACACGCTTTCCGGCGGCTGGAAGAAACGCCTCGCGATCGCCCGCGAGCTCATCCGCAAGCCCGATCTGCTGCTGCTCGACGAGCCGACCAATCACCTCGATCTCGACGGCATCCTCTGGCTTGAGAAGCTGTTGCTGTCATCGTCGTTCGCGTTCGTCGTCATCAGCCACGATCGGGCGTTCCTCGAGCGCGTGACCAATCGCACGGTGGAGTTAAGCCCCTCATACGCCGACGGCTACCTGAGTATCAACGGCTCGTACAGCACGTTCCTCGAGAAGCGCGAGGAGTACCTTTCATCGCAGGCGGCGCGGCAACAGTCGCTGGCGTCGCAGGTGCGCGATGAGATCGAGTGGCTGCGGCGCGGGCCGAAAGCGCGCGGCACCAAGGCCAAAGGCCGCATCCAGCAGGCCGGGGAGATGATCAGCGAACTGGGCGAGCTTAAGACACGCAACAGCCAAGGCGGCGCGGCGCAGATCGACTTCGCCGCGACCGAGCGCAAGACGCGGAAGCTCGTCAGCATCAACCACGTCTCCAAGACGCTCGGAAACCGCAAGCTGCTCGATGATGTTAGCTTCGTTCTTTCTCCCGGTACCAAGCTGGGCCTGGTCGGCCCCAACGGCAGCGGCAAGAGCACGCTGATTAAGCTGCTCGCCGGCCAGATCGAGCCGGACACCGGCACCATCAAGAAGGCCGATGCACTGAAGGTCGTGCTGTTCGAGCAGAACCGCACCGACCTCGATCCGATGATGCCGCTGCGCAAGGCGCTTTCGGACACCGGCGACACAGTCTATTGCCAAGGCCGTTCGCAGCATATCAGCGGGTGGGCGCAGCGATTTCTGTTCCGCAATGAACAGCTCGACCTGCCCGTCGGGCAGCTTTCCGGCGGGGAGCGGGCACGCGTGTTTATCGCGCGCATGATGCTGCACCCCGCCGACGTGCTGATCCTCGACGAGCCGACGAACGACCTCGACATCCCGTCGCTGGGCGTGATCGAGCAGTCGCTGGAGGAATTTCCCGGCGCGCTCGTCCTCGTCACGCACGATCGGTTCATGCTCGAACGCTTGTCGACCGACATCTTCGGGCTCGACGGGCGAGGGAACTGGAACCAGGTCGGCGATGTCGATCAGTACCTGCGGTGGCGGGAGTCGACGAGCGCCGCGCCGTCAAAGACGCAAGCGAAGCAGTCGAACGCCGCGCTGGCGTCGTCGGCAGCACTGAAAAAACTGACGTACATGGAGAAACGCGAGCTGGAGCAGATCGAGGCCACGCTGCTCGGTGCGGAAGAATCCCTTGCCGCGGCGCAGGTGCAGGCGGCCGACCCGAAGATCATCAACGACTGGCAACAATCGCGCAACGCGTATGCCGCCGTCGATACGGCGCAGGCCAGGGTCGATCAGCTCTACGCGCGTTGGCAGGATCTCGAAGAGCGATCCAAATGAGCACTTCTCAGGAGGCGATCGGCTGCGGCACGCTCTTGGGAAGCCCCGCGCCGTCGGCGAGCTTCCATCGGCGATAGCGCCGGTGCGTCGAACGGGAGTTGGCCCGGTAGGAAAGGTTCGACACCAGCGACAGCAGCGGCCGCCGCCACGCGAGCAGGTTGGAGACGATGCGCCCGACGATCTGCCAGCCGGAATAGAATCGCCGTTCGCACGATTCCATCTCCTTCACGATTTCCGCCGACGAAAAATGGGCGTAGCGGGCCGTCGGATAGCTGAGCGTGTAGTACTTCCAGTCCTCGGGGAAATCGGCGGCCAGAATGCGCTTCTGCTCGCGCATCTGCTTCCACAGTCGTGTTCCCGGCAAGGGTGTGAGGAACAGTGCATTGAGCAGATCGACGCCGTAGCTGCGTGCGGTCCGGGCCGTGAGTGCGCCGATGCCGGGTTGATCGGCATCCAGCCCGAGGATGAACGACCCGACCACCAACATGCCGTGCCGCTGGATCCGCCGAACCGACGCGCGGAAATCGCGCGCGTTCCTCGAGTTGAACTTCTTTCCGATCTCGGCCAGGCCTTCCTGGGTCGGTGATTCAAAGCCGATAAAAACCCCCTGGCACCCGGCCCGGCGTGCGAGCGTCAGCAGTTCGTCGTCATCCGCGAAGTTGATGGTCACCTGCCCGACCCATTGCTTGCGCACCCCGGAGGCGATGATCGCGCGGAACAGGTCCTTGGCCCGCTCGAGCTGCTTGGCGCTCACGCCGATCAGGTTGTCGTCGACGATGAGTACGCGCTTCTCGCGAATCGTCTTGAGTTCGTCGATCACATGCTGAATCGGGCGGTAGCGATACTGCTTGCCGTTAAACGCCGAGACGCTGCAGAAGCTGCAATTGAGCGGACAGCCGCGCGTGGTCTGGACCGATCCGAAGGCGTAGCCGTCCTGAAGCAGATCGTTGCGCGCCGGTGGGACACCCGCCATGTCGAGGAGGTCGCCGTGGTACGTCTGCTGCAACGCGCCGACCTGCCAATCGGCCAGCACGCGTGCCCAGACGCTCTCGGCCTCGCCGGCGACCACCGCGTCGACGTGCTCCAGCGCCTCGTCGGTACACATGGTGGCGTGAATCCCTCCCATGATGACCGGCACGCCCAGCGCGCGGTATTCGTCCGCCAGCGCGTAGGCGCGGCTCGCCTGCGACGTGAACGCCGTCAGGCCCACAAGGTCCGGCCGCTGCATGGTCGCGTAGTCGGGACGACCCAGATTTTCATCGATGATCCGGATTTCCCACCCCGGCGGGGTCAGCCCGGCGAGGACCAGGAGGCCCAGCGGCTTCCACACACGGTAGCGATTCCACCGGCTCCCGTCAGACAGGCTGACCAGCGGATTCGACGGATTGATGAGATAGAGGAGCATCGCGCCTTCTGAAATCGTATACAGCCATTCGGCGCGTCACCCCCCCAATCGGGGATCCGCGCAAACCGATACGATATCAGACCGATCACAGACAACAGCGCATCTATCCGCCCCTGCGACACAACAGCGGGACAGGCGGACGCTCGGCTGCTTCAGCCCCCTCGACGCATTCTCATACCCGTCCGGCGCGAGACCCACATGATCCGCCGACGCATGAAGTGGTGTAGGGTGGGATTCATCCCACCACGATCGCGCAACGGCAAGCGATGGTGGGATGAATCCCACCCTGCACCACTGAAACCCGCGCACGGCGTTGGGTGCCACAGGTCGGGCGTACTCGCCAGACCTGTGCCTGATGCGAGCGTCGATCGCACAGGTCTCTGAAGTACCAGCGACCTGTGGCACCCGGCAGCCCACCATATACGCTCCGGAGACCTCGACATTAGGGCGAAACCCCGCCGAAGTAATAGGGCGCAATAACGACGGCCAGTGGCAACAAGTGCGCCGCATAGAAGCAGCCCACGAACGTGACGCCCTGGGCCAGAGAGATCCGCCAGTGGCGACGCGCCCATAGCGACGCCAAAAGGCTAAGCGCCAGGGGAAACGCCAGCGGGCAGACGAACCAAGCCACCTCGTTTCCAAGCGGACCATCCAACCACTCACCGACGACGAGCCACGCCAGGCCGGACGCCAGTCCCAGGACCATTGCCAGTGCCACGGTACGTCCCCATCGAACCGGAGCGCCATCCCCCACGCGGTAATCGAGAGTCGGGATGGTCTCGTGCTGCTGCATAACGTAAATCCGTTCAGCGGCCGCGGCCGCGCCCAAACCACCTTCGAATTTTAGCGAGTTTCGTAGGGTGGGTTTCAACCCACCGGCTTCATTCGCATCCGACGGCAACGGTGGGATGAATCCCACCCTACAGACTGTAAGGCACAGGTCTGATGGGCACATCCGATCCGTGGCACCCGGCTCCAGCGGCGGGTTATGCCTCGGCCGCGTCGCCTTCAATGGAGTCTGACGCGCGAGCTGACGAGGGACCCGCCCCGGACTTCAACATCGACTCGTCCGCGGAGGCCCCCGGTGACGTAAGTGTCCACACGCACGGACTGCTTCGCCCCCGACGCGTCAACGTACTGAATCGACACATCGGAGTCAGCGGAGGGGATTGCGCGTCCGCTCTCCGTCGCTCCCGGCGCGATCGTGCCAAGGTTAAGTACTTTGCCCCCGACGAAGACTTGTACATTTGTGATCGGGGCGGGGTCCGAGTTCTTCACGATGACTAGGACGCCCGGCTGCAACGCAGGCACGCCGATGAACACACCGATCGCGATCAGCAGGGCGATCGCACCGAGGCTGCCCGCGAAAATGAGTTTCGTCTTCCGAGGCATAACGGGTCAGCATTCAACGGCCGGCCGGGCACCGGAATCAACTGAAGGGGACGTATCTATTCATTCTCGTTCGAGTCGCAACTAATCACGATCCCGTCGGGGGTGGATAAGCGGTCGGGAGTCTTTAGGTGCATGGCCGCGTACCGTCTTCACCGGCGTTATCATCCGCCTGACGGTCGGCGAAATCAATCTGACGCGGCTCAAGACTTTATCGTGTAGCGCCTCCTTCCCCGGACCGTCTCCGGGGCGCGACGTGCTCTGCGGTCCGATCGCCGGCGCGGTCGCGCGGCTCACGCCGGGTGCGTATTATTCCGGCTCGCGGACCATGTCCATGCAGCCGGTCGGGCATTCTTCGACGCAGATGCCGCAGCCCTTGCAGTAGTCGAGCTTGACCTCGAACGTGCCGGTATCCAGCTTGCGAATGGCGTTGTCCGGGCAGACGCCGTAGCAGTTGTCGCAGCCGAGGCAGTTGCCGCAGGACAGGCAGCGGCGGGCCTCGTAGAGCGCGGTTTCCTCGTCGAGTCCGCCGACGGTCTCGTCGAAGCTGTCGAGGCGACGCAGGTTGTCGAGCACCGGCTGAATGCTCCTGGGCGCGTCGGTGTAGTACCACGTATTGAGGCTTTCAAAGAGCGCGAGCGGATTCTTGGGCCTGGGTTCGTAGCTGGACCCGCGGAGGAAGGCGTCGATATTGCGTGCGGCCTTCTTTCCGTGCCCGACGGCGATCGCCGCCGTACGCTGCGACGGCACCATATCGCCGCCGGCGAACAGGCCGCGGTAGCCGGTCATCATGTGCTCGTCGATTTTGACGACGCCGTCCTTGCTGATTTCGATGCCGGGCAGATTGCGGAGGAAGTCTGACTCGCTGTCCTGTCCGAGCGCGAGGATAAGCGTGTCCGCCTTCACTTTCTCAAACTTTCCGGTCGGCTGCGGGAAGCCCTTGGCATCGAGTTCCATAAGCTCGATTTCGATATCCTCGCCGTCCATTTCCTTGATGGTGCTGAGCCACTGGACGCGCACGCCTTCCTCGAGTGCTTCGTCGAGTTCGGACTGATGCGCGGGCATCATTTTCTGATCGCGACGATAGATGATGACGGTTTCCTCGGCACCCATGCGCAGCGCCGTGCGGGCCGCGTCCATCGCCGTGTTGCCGCCGCCATAGACCGCAACGCGTCGGCCGACTTTGGTGACGGCGTTGAGCGGGGTTTCGGACGCATCGCGCAGGAAGCTGACGGCGTCCATGATCTTGCCGGCCTCACGGGCCGGGATGTTCACGTGCTTGCTCTTGTGAGCGCCGATCGCGAGGAAGCAGGCGTCAAATTGCTCCCACTCGAGCGGTTCCTTGATGTCGGTGATTTTCTCGTTGGTCTTGAAGATGATGCCCATCTTCGACAGGCGCTCGATATCCGCATCGAGGACATCGCGCGGAAGCCGATACGCAGGGATCCCGTAGCGAAGCATCCCGCCCAGTCGCGGCATGGCTTCGTAGACGTGGACGGCGTGTCCCATCTTGCGCAGGTGATACGCGCATGAAAGCCCGCTCGGCCCGGAACCGACGACCATTACCTTCTTGCTCGTGTCCTTGCCGGGCGCGACGACCCATCCGTTCTTGTTCGCGAGATCGCCGAGGAACCGTTCGACGGCATGAATACTGACGGTCTGATCGAGTCGGCCGCGATTGCAGGAGTCCTCGCAGGGGTGATAGCAGATGCGTCCGTGGATGGCAGCCAGCGGGTTGTCGCGCACCAATGCGCGCCACGCCTGCTCGTACTCGCCTTCCTCGGCCCAGTAAAGCCATTCCTGAATGTTCTCACCGGCCGGGCACGCGTGATTGCAAGGCGGCATCTTGCTGCCATAGATCGGGCGCTTGGTCCGCCAGGCGCCGGTGAGGTTCTCGCGACCGGTATCCGGGTCGAGGGTGATTGCGAAGGGATGATCCATGACTACTACTCCTCGGGCTTCCGACGGCTGACGTCGGTACGCGGTGCGATAAATCGCACCCTACTAGATGCGCAAAACGTTGGCTGCGAGTTCGGCGGTCTCATCGAGGCGATAGTGCTCGATGTTGTCGTCGGCGATGCGCTGAATCGCCGCGATCGCCTCCTCGTCGCCTTTGGCGCCGAACAGGTGCGCGAAGCGCTTCTGCTGCTTAAGATATTCGTCGACCGGCACTCGCTTGCGGAGCTTTCGGCGGGTCGTGACACGTCCGTACTCGGCTTCAAACAGCGGGAATAGTCCGCTCTCGACCGCTAGCCGCGCCATCAGGATGGTCTTGGCCGGATCACTGCCCCACCCGAGCGGGCACGGCACATGGACATGCAGATAGCGGGCACCACGGAATTCCATCGCCTTGGTGACCTTCGCTTCGAGATCATGAAGGTCGGCGACAGACGCGGTGGCGACATACGGGATGCCATGCGCCATCGCGAGGCGCGGGAGGTTCTTGCCGGTGCCGAATGGGTTGCCCGGCTTGGGACCGACCGCCTGCGTGGTCGCGGTGGTGGCGCGAGGAGGCGTTGACCCGGAGCGCTGCACGCCGGTGTTCATGTACGCTTCGTTGTCGTAGCAGATGTAGAGCACGTCATCGTTGCGCTCAAACATGCCTGACAGACAGCCAAAGCCGATGTCGACCGTCGCGCCGTCGCCGCCCTGGGCGATGACGCGGACGTTGTTCTTGCCCTTGGACTTAAGCGCCGCCGAGATGCCGGCGCCGACGCTGGAGGCATTGGCGAACAGCGAGTGCAGCCACGGCACCTGCCAACTGCTCTGCGGGTACGGCGTCGAGAAGACCTCGAGACAGCCGGTCGCGTTGGCGATGAGCAACTGCCCGTTGGTGGCGCGCATTGCGGCGTCGATGGCGTAGCGGGCACCCAGCGCCTCGCCGCATCCCTGACACGCGCGGTGTCCGCACGAAAGCGAATTGGTGCGGTCTGCATCCGATTGCAGACTGCGATGCCCTTCATCGAGCAGGCGGTTGCCCACCGTGAAGGTGCCGGTTTGATAGAACTTGGTGTGTTCACGCATAGTGTGCCTCCCAGCCTCTCGGGTTGAGGTCTGGATCAGTCGGTGCCGTGTAATTCTTCTTCGCCGGCGTAGGTGGCCATGAGCAGTTCGTACATCATTCGCTCGGCCGCCGGGCCGCTGCGGCGCGTCGTCTTTTGACGCTTGAGCTCGCGCTCGATCGCCGGCCAGTTCATGTCGAGGAAATGCGGCTCCTCGAGCTTGTCGTCGTGCGCTTTTTTCAGCACCTCGATGACCGACTTCTTCGGAATCGGCCGGCCGCCCAGACCGCAGACGACGGTATCGACCGGACGGTTCATGCCGCGCAGCGCCATGCGGATGTTGCTCGCCAGGATGCCGCCAAGGCCGGGGGCAAGGTATTTCTCCATCACGACGATGCGCTTGGCACCCCGCAGCACGGTTCGCAGCGCCTTGAGCGGGAACGGGCGGAAGCTGGTGATCTTCACGCTGCCGATCTTTTCGCCGGCGTCGCGCAAGTCATCAACGGCTTCTTCGATCGTGCCGTTGAGCGAGCCGAGCGCGACGACGATCGTCTCCGCGCCCTCGCAGCGGTAAGGCGTGACAAGCCCGCCGGTGTGACGGTCGAAGTGATCGCTGAATTCCTGCGCCAGCCGCGGCAGCACGTCGAGTGCCTGCAGGTGCTTGTGGTGCAGCAGATAGCGAACTTCCATGTACGCGTCCGGGCCCACCATCGCACCGATCGACACCGGGTCGGCCGGGTCGAGCAGTTGGGTCGGCTCGTACTTGGGAAGGAAATCGTCGACTTCCGCCTGGCTCGGAATGCTGACCCGCTCGTAGGCGTGCGTGAGGATGAAACCGTCCACGCAGACCATCACGGGAATCGACAGCTCTTCGGCAAGGCGATACGCCTGGATGTGAAGGTCGACCGCTTCCTGGTTGGTGGCGGCGTGGAGCTGGATCCAGCCGCAGTCGCGCATCGACATGGTGTCGGAGTGATCGTTCCAGATGTTGATCGGGCCGCCGATGGCGCGGTTGCCGTCGGTCATGACGATCGGCAGTCCCAGTCCGCTGGCGTTCCACAGTGCCTCGGCCATGTACAACAGGCCTTGCGAGCTGGTGGCAGTATAGGTGCGGGCGCCGGCGGCACTGGCGCCGATCAGGGCGCTAAGGGCGGCAAACTCGCTCTCGACGGTCATGTACTCGCACGGCTGCAGCTTGCCGCTTTTCACCATCGCCGACAGACCCTCGACGATGTGCGTCTGAGGCGTGATCGGGTAACAACTGATGACTTCCGGCCGGCACAGCGCGACCGATTCCGCGACCGCCATTGATCCTTCGATTTGCTTAAACATGGGAAACCTCCAACTCGGACTTGAGCGCCGCGACCTGCGTCTGCACCAATTGCTGTGCACGCCGGGCCGCCTGGATGTTTAGGTCTGCAATCTTCGCCGGGAACTTTTCCTTCACCGCCTGCTCCAGCGACGCAAGCTGCACGATCTCGGTAATCGCGCAGAACGCGGCGAGCATGATCACGTTGGGGACATTGCGTTTGAGCAGTTCCACCGCGATTTCAGTCGCGGGGATGCACAGAATCCGTTGCTTTCCCACCTTGAGTTTGAGCTGCTCGGCTCTTAGCTCATCGAGCGTCAGCCGGGTGTTGACCAAGACAATCTTGGTCGACTTCAAACCCGTCAACAGGTCGGGTTGACGCGTCAGCGAGGAGTCCTGGATGATCAGTGCGTCGGGCGTGGCAATGGGTTCCCGGGAGCGGATTTCCTTGTCGTCGATGCGACAGAAAGCGGCGACCGGCGCACCCATGCGCTCGGAGCCGAAGGACGGAAAGGCCTGGGCGTGTTTGCCCTCGTGAAAAGCGGCAATTGACAGCAGTTCAGCGGCGGTAACGACACCCTGCCCACCGCGTCCGTGAAATCGAATTTCGTACATGAAGATGATCCTCTTGCTTCAAAAGAGACTAACTCGTCCTGTTTAATCGTCAAGAGATATCCCCGGCGTTTACGGTTGCTACTTTCCCTTAGCGGTTTTCGCACAGAGACGCCCCCCCCGCAAGCACGCAAGCGTCGGGGAAAGCAAGAGTTGGCGATTGACCTGCGCGCACCCGCAACGAAGCGAATATGGGCCGTCGTCGATGTGACAAGGGTGATCGCATGTGCATCTGGCTCCCTCTTCCGGTAGGTCCGGGTTGGTGTGGGGGCGTTTCTGCGCGACCGACGTTTGCACATCAAAGCCCGCGAAGGCGCAAGCGAATATTCAATGCCACTAACCCACACGGACGTCGCTTGCCCCTTTGCGACCGAAGCGAGATTTTGTTGTGCAAAGCCGGCGCGACCCGGAAACCCCCGCGCCAGCACTCCCCCGCGAGTTCGCGGGACGGGTTAGATACGCGCACATGCGATTGCCCTGCGACCGGCATTGCGACCGTTGCAATTCGGCTGAAAAGCGCGTATTACTAGCTGACTCGCACTGGATCGACCGTCCAAGTCCATTCAGCACAGCGATCGCCGCGGTCGTGGCGGAATTGGCAGACGCGCAAGATTCAGGTTCTTGTGTCCAAAAGACGTGGAGGTTCGACTCCTCTCGGCCGCACTTGAAGGCCCGCCCTCTATTGGGGCGGGCCTTTTTTATTGGTCGGTATCCCCCAATCACTCAAGTTTGCGCAGTTTATCGGCCGATCGATTTCTAGGCCACCTTCGCGGTTTCGGGCTGCGAACGTGGGACGGCGTCCCTTCGCGGGTGCCGTGATCTCCAATGCGCACCACGCTGTCGTTTACCTTAAGAGCGTTCGCTGTCGTCGCCGCCTCACAGGCTTTGGCGGCACCGGCAGTGCCCGATGCGGCGCAGTTCTGCGACGTTTCCGACGTCGCGACCATCGAGCAACTGCGCCTTTTCCTGCCCGAGTGGTGCCCTGACGCCTGCATCGCGATCGACGGTGTGCCGACTCCAAACGATCTGGCGTTGGCGCTCGCATCGCGCGACGAGGCCTACCCGCTGGTGCCACTTCCGCCCGCCGTCCAGAGCATGGCCGCACTCGGGTCATGCGTCGTCGGGATGCGGCTTTACCGCCGAATTCGTCGACACTTGCGCGCGGCATGAGCGCGCGGTGGCAACGTCCGTTTTCGGGCGCACTGTCGCGACTTTGCCGATGCGACAATAAAGCTTGATCGCGTCGGGCGCTTACCTATGATGACTTCACGGTTTCGGACATTTCCGCACCGGGAATTGCCCCGTGCCGCTTACCGAAAAGCATCGTGGATTCAGACTGGCCTCGCCTAACGACCTGCCCGCTCCCGCGTCGATCTAAGAACGCAGATCACGTTTCGCAGACGGTGCGCTGTCTCTTCGCGGACGGACCGCTGGCGTTATCATCAGCCTGAAGTGCCCGAGGGGGGCATCAGTGTCGCGATCACGCGCCGCCGGGATGTTTGGGTTCGCTTCTTCGCCCTGGCATCTCTCGCCGCCGTCTCATATGCCGCTCGCTGGAATCACCCACGACGGCCAGCCGCAGCAGGAAATGTCGTCTATGCAGACCTTCGATTTCGTCAACCGCGCTAACGCCGACTACATCGAGCAGCTCTTCAAACAGTACAAGAGCGACCCCAATAGCGTGCCCGACCCTTGGCGGGCCTACTTCGCGGGGTTCGAGATGGGCGTGGGGCGAACGGACCTCACGAGCATCGCGCCGGGTACCCCGTCTGCATCTCCCGCATTGCCCGACTCCGGCCTGCCGGGAGGTCATACCGAATTCAGGGCAGGCATCTACGATCTCGTCCACACCTACCGCGAACTCGGGCACTACAGCGCCGAACTCGATCCACTTCAACTCGCCCAGCGCGCAGCCCACCCCATGCTCGGGCTGGAGAACTTCGGCCTGTCCGATGCCGATCTCGACCGGCAGGTCGGCAAGGGCAGCTTCGGCGGCGAGAGTGACGGCACGCTCCGCGATCTCATCGAGCGACTTCGCGTCACCTATTGTTCAACGATCGGCGTCGAATTCACTGGCATCGGCAACAAGGAGCAGCGTGAGTGGCTGCAGGCGAGCGTCGAAGCCAATCTCAATCGCCCGCAGCTCTCGGATGTCCAGAAGAAGAATCTGCTGTTCCAACTGGTCGCCGCCGAAGAATTCGAGCAGTATCTGGGACGCGCGTTCATCGGGTCCAAGCGATTTTCAATCGAAGGCGGCGAAGCCTTGGTGCCGCTACTCAACGCCACCGTCGAGCATGCCGGCCATAACCTGGGAGGCGACGCGGTCATCATGGCGATGGCGCACCGCGGCCGACTCAATGTCCTGGCCCACGTGCTCAACAAGCCCTACGAGGTGCTGCTCAGCGAGTTCGCCGGCACCGTCGCCCGCCCCACCGGCATCCAAGGCGACGGCGACGTCAAGTACCACCTCGGGTACGCCAATACGCGCCCTTTGCCTGACAAGAAGCAGGTCAAGGTTTCTCTGCTGCCCAACCCGTCGCACCTCGAGCTTATCAACCCGATCCAGCAGGGCATCGTGCGTTGCAAGCAGGAATGGCTCGATGACAAGACGCGTGTCCGGACGATCCCGCTGTGCATTCATGGCGACGCCGCGTTCTGCGGTCAGGGCATCGTCGCCGAGACGCTGTCGCTGTCAGAACTTCCGGGCTACGAAACCGGCGGCACGCTGCATGTGATCATCAACAACCAGATCGGCTTCACCACCCCGCCGCGCCAAGGCCGCTTCACGCCGTATCCGACCGACATGGCCAAGGCGATCCAGGCGCCGATCTTCCACGTCAACGGCGACGACCCCGAGGCCGTCGTACATGTGTCGCGCATCGCCGTCGAGTTCCGTCAGAAGTTCAAGTGTGACGCCATCATCGACCTGTGGTGCTACCGCAAGCACGGTCACAACGAGACCGATGAGGCCAGCTTCACGCAACCGCTGATGTACAAAGCGATCGCCGCCCACGACTCGGTGCGAACGATCTACCAGAGGAAGCTCATCGCCAGCGGCACCCTCACGCAAGCCGAAGCCGATGAAATGAAGCAGATCGTGCTCAGCCGGCTTTCCAGCGCCCGCGAACTCGCCCGCGAGGTGCGTCCGCGCCTCAAGGTGCCGCGATTCAGCGGCGTGTGGAGCGGCTTTGGCGTCGCCGGCAAGGACTGGGGCGTCAACACGCCCGTCAAGCGCAACGTCCTCGAGAAGATCATGGCGACGTACGATCAGTCGCCGACCGGCTTCACGTATCACCCCAAGCTCGACAAGGGCGTCATCGCGGCGCGGCGAGAGATGGTGAAGACCGGCGTCGGCATCGACTGGGGCGGAGCCGAGATGCTGGCGTTCGGCTCGCTGCTATTGGACAACTATTCGATCCGTTTCACCGGCCAGGACGTCGAGCGCGGCACGTTCAGCCATCGTCACGCCGTCCTGCACGATTACAACACCGGCGAGACGTTCACCCCGTTGACCAAGCTGACCGGCCCGGACAATGAGTTCTTCATCAACAACTCAATGCTGTCTGAAGAGGCCGTCCTCGCCTACGAGTGGGGCTACGCGTCGGCCGACCCGCGCAATCTGGTGCTTTGGGAGGCGCAGTTCGGCGATTTCGTCAACGGCGCGCAGAACATCATCGACCAGATCATCGCCGCGTCCGAATCCAAGTGGCACTACATGAGCGGCCTGGTGATGTTGCTCCCCCATGGCTATGAAGGCCAAGGCCCCGAGCATTCCAACGCCTACGTCGAACGGTTTCTCGCACTCTGCGCCGAAGAGAATATGCAGGTGGCGATGCCTTCGACGCCCGCGACGTACTTCCACATGCTGCGGCGTCAGCAGCTTCGGAAGTTCCGCAAGCCGCTGATTCTGTTCATGCCCAAGAACCTGCTGCGTCGCGCCGATGCGAGCTGCACGATCGAAGCGCTGACCGACCAGCAGCTTAAGCTGGTCATCGACGATCAAGCCGCGATCGACAAGGACAAGGTCAAGCGCCTGCTGCTGTGCTCGGGCAAGGTCTATTACACGCTCGCCAAAGCCAAGGCGGACCACAAGGTCGACGACGTCGCCATCATCCGGCTCGAGCAATTTTATCCGCTGCCGAAGGAGGAATTGGTGGCGGTACTTAACAAGTACCACCGCGTCAGCGAAGTCTGCTGGGTGCAGGAGGAACCGCAGAACCGCGGGGCCTGGACGTATATCCAGCCGATCCTGCGCGGGATGCTCCCCGACCTGCTGGTCAGCTACCACGGCCGCGAGGCGGCGGCGAGCCCGGCGACGGGGTCGCTCAAGATGCACGAGGCCGAGGAAGCGGAGCTGGTCCACACGGCGTTGGATCTCGCCAAGCGTGCCGCGGCAGTGAACGGCGCCACCGTCCCCGTGCCCGTCCCCGCCGAGGCTGCCACCGCGAAATAGTCCGACCCGAACGGCCCCATGAACGATTCAGAAACCATTCCCCGACGGGGTCAGCATCACTGACTCCGTCTGCACCGGCTTCCCCCAACGTCCGAAAAAGACGCGAGCAGCACACGCACGATCGCCTCATTATCGGTAGCCGTCTCCCCACCAGATCTGTTATGGCAAAATGAATGCGGCCGTCGATCAGGAAGACGCAGATGTACACCAACTCTCGAATCATCCGTTCGCGTCGGACCCTGTGGATCCTCTTGTTCGCATGGCCGCTGCTCGCGCTGGTCGGGCCGATCATCGGGCGCTATCTCAATCTCCCGATGTTCACGCCGATCGTGATGGCGATCTGGCTGCTCGCGCTGCCGGTGTGGCTTCCTCGGCTCATCGAAGAAACCGCGACGGCCTGAGAACATCGAACGCGACGACGACGCTTCCCCCTGATCGCTGCGCAATCCAAGTACAAAAAAACGAGTGTGACGTGATGCGTGCGACGTGACCCCGCTGGTCACGCAACACTTATCACGCCACACTCGTCTGTTGTTCGAGAGTCGGTTATCGGGCCTGCCGCCCTTTTCTCGCTACACCTTCATCAGCGAATCGCGATAGAAGTCGATCATCTTCTTAAGTCCTTCGCTGCGCGACACGACCGGCTCCCAGCCGAGTATCTTTCTGGCGCGGGTGATGTCGGGCTTGCGGATCTTCGGATCATCCGGCGGCATGTCCTGGTAGATGATCTTGCTGGTGCTCTCGGGAATCAGCGCCAGAACTTCCTTGGCGATGTCCAGGATCGTCAGTTCGTTCGGGTTGCCGAGGTTGATCGGCTCGGGGAAATCGCTCTCCATGACGAGGTTGATCCCGCGAACCAGGTCGCTCACATAACAGAGCGATCGGGTCTGCATGCCGTCGCCGAACACCGTCAGCGGCTCATTGTGCAGCGCCTGCTTGATGAACGTGATGACCACGCGCCCGTCGTACGGGTCCATGCGCGGGCCGTAGGTGTTGAAGATGCGGATGATGCGGGTGTCGGCGCCGCGCTCGCGGTGATACGCCATCGTACACGCTTCGCTGAAGCGCTTGGCTTCATCGTACATCGATCGCATGCCGATCGGGTTGACGTTGCCCCAGTACGATTCCGGCTGCGGATGCACGGCCGGATCGCCGTAGCATTCGCTGGTCGACGCCATCAGGAATCGCGCCTTTTTCTCGACGCACAGCTCGAGCAGATTCCATGTCCCCTGACTGTTCACCTTAAGGGTGGCGACCTGGTGCTTCACATACCCGATCGGCGACGCCGGCGAGGCCATGTGATAAATGCGGTCAATCGCCCCGTCGATCCTTACCGGCGACTCGATCACGTCGCCTTTGATGAAGGTGTACTTCTTGTTGCCTTCGAGATGGGCGATGTTTTCGGGCCGGCCGGTGATGAAATTGTCGATGCCGACCACATCGTGGCCTTGGGACAGCAGCAGATCGGTCAGGTGCGACGCCAGAAAGCCCGCGCCGCCGGAAATCAGAATTCGCATGGGTTGGTTCCTTTGATCCCGATCAATTTACGTCACGCAGGCAGGGGTGACGATTGAAGTTTCCGCCAAAGCGTTTTAATTTTGCGACATGCGATCCGAGCCTGCCCCCACCGTCTTACGACGACGTCCGGTCATCGGCGTGATGGTCAACACGGTCGGCGGGTACTCGCGGGCGGTCGTGCGGGGGATTACCTCGTTCGCTTTTGCCCGTGCGTGGACGTGCCGGGTCGAGGGCGTGAACGACGCCCGAATCGCCGGCCAGCTCGGAGCCTATGACGGCCTCATCGTGCAGGCCGCGACACCGCAGTTGACCAAGTCCCTGTCCAAGACCCGCACGCCGTGGGTCAACGTGTCCAGCGCGTTGCCGCGCTCGCGATTTCCGTCGGTCGTTTCCGACGACGTCGCCGTCGGGCGCATGGCGGCCGATTATTTCCTTCGCCGCGGCTACCGGCAGTTCTGTTTCCACGGCCCGGACAATCGTGAGTTCGTAAAATTGCGGCATGAAGGGTTTGTCGCGCGGCTCGCCGAAGCGGACGAACTTTCGGTCGCTTCCCACGACGAGAAACAGTTGATCCGGAACTTGCAGGCGCTGCAGAGGCCCATCGCGGTGATGGGGTCCAACGATCGCGCCGCGCTCGCGGTCCTCGACGCCTGTCGCGCCGCCAACCTGCGTGTGCCGGACGATGTGGCGGTTCTGGGCGTCGACAACGATGACCTCGTGCAATCGCTGGCATACCCCCCGCTGTCGACGATCAACACCGCCCGCGAGCGCATCGGCTTCGAGGCCGCGTCGATGCTCGAACTGCTGATGGGTGGGAAGTCGCCTGAGTGTACGCCGCTGCTGATGCCACCCACCGGCGTGATCACACGGCAGTCGTCCGACCTGATCGCCATTGCCGATGCCGACGTCGTCGACGCACTGCGCTACATCCACGCCCATGCCGGCCGGGCGATCTCGGTGGAGGATGTCCTCCGCGAAGTGCCATTCTCGAGGCGTCAACTCGAGCGCCGCTTCCGTGTCGCGCTCGGCCGATCGATTCTCGATGAAATCCTGCGCTGTCGAATGGAACGCGCCCGGCAGTTGCTGGTCGAAACCGAACTCGCGTTGCCGCAGATCGCCGTCGCCAGCGGCTTCGCGTCGGCGAGCTACTTCAACGTCGTCTTCCGTAAACAGTCGGGCATGACCCCAGGCCAATACCGCGAACGCTACGCCGCCGCGGGAGCGTGAGCGGCTTCACTAAAAAGTCTGGCTTCTACCGCGAACGCGCAAGTGACGCCTGCGGTCGGATGTGGCAATTGGTCGTCGCTTTCGCCTTGACGGGGAAAAATGCCCGCGAATTTGCTTGACTGTCCACCCTATGTTCGGTTATTGTTCGGGTTGTGATGAAGGCACGATTGCGCGCTGAACGAGGAGCATCCATTCTGGAGTGCAACGTCATTCAGAAAGGGGGAGACGACGTACATATGTGATTTGAACAAACAAACCCACCTGCCTAAATGACAGGTTGGAGGTTCGGAAGATTGGCTCCTGCGCATCGCTTCATGGGATGGGTTGGAGATAGCTGCGCGGCTTTACGTTGGTAACGCAGCGACCGCTAATCCATCCACCAGAACTTGAGGATGCAGCGGATGGCGCTGACGCCGTCCTTCCAGGTGATCTTCTTGCCCTCTTCGTAGCTGCGTCCGTAGTAGGCGACGCCGACTTCAAAGATCCGCAGGCGCGGGCGCATCTTGGCGATCTTGGCGGTGACCTCAGGCTCGAAACCAAAGCGATTGCTCTTGATCTCGATGCGCTGCAGCACGTCGCGGCGGAAGACCTTGTAGCAGACCTCCATGTCGGTCAGGTTCAGGTTGGTGAACATGTTTGACAGCGTCGTGAGGAACTTGTTGCCCAGCGTGTGCCAGTAGTAGAGCACGCGATGCGGCTCGCCGATGAACCGGCTGCCGTAGACGACGTCGGCTTTGTTGTCGGCGATCGGCTCGATGAGCTTCATGTAGTCGTCGGGGTCATATTCCAGGTCGGCGTCTTGAATCAGCACGACGTCGCCGGTCGCGAGTTTGAACCCGTCGCGCAGCGCGGCCCCTTTGCCTTGGTTGACGGGTTTGTGCCGAATCTGAAAGCTCACCTGCGGAAACTTGGCCGGCAACTCATCGAGCCGCGCTGCGGTCTGGTCTTTGGAGCAATCGTTGACGCAAATCAACTCGCGCTCCCACGCGTCGGGAATCGCCGCCGCGACCACGCGGGCGATGATCTCGTGGATGGTATCTTGCTCGTTATAAACCGGAATGACGATGGAAAGTTTCATGGCTATAACTCATTGAAGATACACGCCCGCACGCGTGATAGAAACACCTGTCGATTCGTGCTAAGATCACGTTCCTTTATTCAGGAGTTTTCGAGATGGCCGATGGCATGACGATGACCGAACAGATCCTCGCTAAACATTCCGGGCGCGAGCGCGTCGAACCCGGTGACAACGTGTGGGTGAACGTCGACGTTCTGATGACCCACGACGTGTGCGGCCCGGGAACGAT
>JBBRFH010000007.1:0-31169 GCA_038224615.1 Tepidisphaerales bacterium | reverse complement strand
CGTCCGCTCGAAGGCCTCCCGCGTCCGCCGCCGCAATTCGCTTACATCGATCTTCGCAAGCCGATCCATGGCCGTTCCTTTCCCGGCATCTCCATGCCGGAACATCGAATCATACCCGCGACCGAAGAATTGGCAGACCCGTGTCTGCCGGCCCGGCCCGGCATAGTGTCAATGCACTGCCATTTCCCCTCAAACTGGCGACAATCAGCCAAACGACAGTTGACGGGACGGCGGCTAGACGCAACGCTTGTGGCCTGGCGTCCGAGGGAGAACCGATGGCATTTCCCAACCACGTTCGCGACCGCATCGTTGCCGGCCTCCCGCCGAGCCGTATTCTGTGACGCGTGCGATGGACCGTTCGTTTCTCTGCGATTCACAAGGCAACAGGGTGATTCAATGTATTTTCGTCTCTGGCTCCTCATGTTCGGGCTTTTTTTCCATGCCGACGCGCTGGCGAGTCCATTTGTTTTGCCGGTGCTCCCGGACACGCAGCGCGAGATCAACGGCAAGCCGGTGATGTTCGTCAGCCAGATCAAATGGCTGGTCGACAATCGGACGAAGCTCGATATCCCGATCGTCTTGCACGTCGGCGACATCGTTGATTTCAACAACGCCAAGCAATGGGAAGTCGCCAGCGAGCAGTTCAAGCGGCTGGACGAAATGAAACTCCCCTACGCGCTGGCCGTCGGAAATCACGATACCGCAGCCGTCGGGGAGAATAGCGGCAAGGCGGCGCCGGGGAACGTGAACGCGAATTTGCGGACGACGGCCTTCTTCAACCAGTACTTCCCCGTCGGCCGGATGGCGGCTGAGAAAGGACAATATGAATCGGGGAAGAGCGACAATGCGTACTACCTCTTCGAGGCGGGCGGCCTGAAATGGCTCGTCCTGACGTTGGAGTTCTGCGCCCGTCAGGGGCCTGTCGATTGGGCGAATATCGTATTAAACGACTACCCCGACCGCAACGTCATCATCCTGACGCATTTTCATCTCACGTCCAAAGGCGAGATCAACCAGACCAACGCCGGCTACGGCAACCTCACATCCCAGTCCATATTTGACCAGCTGATCAAGAAGCACGCGAACGTCCTCCTGGTGTTGAGCGGACACGTCGATTCGTCTGCCTCGCGGACTGACCCGGGCGAGGCGGGCAATACGATTTACCAGATCCTGCAGGATAACCAGACGAAAGACTCGGGCGGCGGGTACATTCGACTGCTGGAGATCGACCCGGAGGCGGGCACGATTGCGGCCAGCATGTATTCGCCGTTCTACGACCTGACGCAGGACGGCACCTCAAAATTCGCATTGTCCCACGTCAAATTCATCAAATAACCGCCGCCGCAACGTCCCTGCATTTTTGGGTCCCGACCTCGTTACCTGATCTCGTGCCCGTACATCTTCCGCAGGGCTTTGTAGAACGAGTCGACCTCGGCCCAGTTGACGACGTTCCACCAGGCTTTGACGTAGGCGGCGCGGTTGTTCTGGTACTTGAGGTAGTAAGCGTGCTCCCAGACGTCGAGCGGGAGCAGGGGGATGGCGGTGGGGATCAGTCGCGAGTCCTGGTCGCCGACCTCGGTAATGAGGATCCGGTCGTCCACCGGCGCGTAGAACGCGACGGCCCATCCGCTGCCTTTCACTCCGGTCGCCACTTTCGTGAAGTGGTTCTGGAATTTTTCCAGCGACCCGTACTGCTTGACGATGTCGAGCTTCACCTGCCGTTCGATCTCGACCTCGGCGGGTTTGCCGAGCGTGCCCCAGAAGATCGTGTGCAGCAGGTGTCCGCCGGTGTTAAAGCTGAGATCGCGGGTGAGGCCGGCGAGGCGGGCGGGGTCGATGTCGGCGTCGTCGCGCAGCTTGGCAAGCGATTCGATTGCTTTGTTGGCGTTAGCCACATACGCGGCGTGGTGCTTGTCGTGGTGCAGCGACATGGTCTGCGCGTCGATGTGCGGCTCGAGCGCGTCAGGTGCGTAAGGCAAAGGCGGCAAAGTGTAGACGTCGTCCGTGTGCGCGGCGCCGAGGAGTTGCAGGATCGCGCCTTGTTCGGCGGCGGCCGGTGCTGCGGGCGCGTCCTGCGCGAAGGCGCCGGCGGTGCCGAGCAGCGCGGATCCCATCGCCAGCGCGGGAATCGTCTGGGCCAGCACTTCACGTCGGGTCGGATGGTCACTCATGGAGGGTTCCTCGTTTCCGATAAAGAGAGATCGAACGGTTGCACACTATTGCCTGGTCCTGCGCAGCACGACTTCGTGGCGCGTCGGTTTGTCGTCCTGGCGTAACGATAGGATCAGTTTGATCTCGCCGGCGCTATCCCAGTTCCAGAATTCCTGTTTCGGGCCATTGATTTGCAATAGGTTGAGCGGGCGCCGATCCTGCGCATCGACGATCACGCCGAACCCGAACTGGAAGCCCGAGTCGTTGCGTGGCCGCTCATCGTAAGGGGGCAGGATGAACTTGGTAAACGATCCCGGCGCGATCAACTGCGAGGCAATTGCGCGCGATTCTCCCTTTGGATCGACGATCGTGCTGGCGGCCCCGTCGAGGGCGATCGGCTGGGTCGTGGGGTTCTCCACCATCAGCACGCAGCGGCTTTCGACTTGCCGGAAGCGGAGATTGGCAGGGGCGGCAGGGACAATCAGATCGCGGTCTTTTGCCACAGGGACGGCCGATCCGTCCGCGCCCAGCACGTCGTAACGGTAGTTGGTACAGCCGCTTAGGATCAAAAACAGGGCAATCGCAAGCCGCCGCAGGGGGTGTCGCAATGTCATGTCCGATTTAACGCCAGAATCCACCCTCGAATCAACTTCAATCCGGTTGGATGGTAAAACATGCTGGAAAGGGTTTTCAACGGATGGCAGTACAACGCTGGCGATGGTGGCAGTGGATCCTGGTCTCGCTCCTGGTGGGGGGCGTGCTGGGGTTCGTATTTACCCGGCTCGACATCGACGACACCTCGATCGCCACCCGGGATCTCGGGTTCTTGCTTCGGCATCTGAATCAACGGACCGATGGTGGCGAGTCGATCGTCGATGCCATCCATGTCAGTCCCCCGATGATGGACGTCAACGGCAACTCGATCGAGAACGTCACGTTCTGGGTCCGCGCCAAGAATAAGACCACCGGGAAGTGGGACCCGATCGAGCAATATCAGGTGCGCGTCGGTCGGCCGCTGTTCAAGGCGGCCAAGGATCCGAATTACAGCATCCGCGATTTCCTGAGCGAGCAGAAAAAAGACCTGCCGTCGCTGAACTACCGCTACAACTTCTACCAGGAGACGCGCTTCATCTGGGCGGCGAGCATCGGTGGAAGCGTGCTGGGCATTGGCATCCTCTGGCCGATGCTCATCAAGGCGATGGTGAAGCTGGGCCTGGGTCTGCCTGAATCCGAGGAAGAGGAGAAGGGCATCGACCTCCGCCGAGTCAGCAGCCGAACCGCTTCGACTGCGGCGTTGACGGGCGTGTCGGTCAACGATGCCGACCGCGATCAACTGGCGGCCCTCAATGACCGGCTCGAAGCCAACGTCAGCGGCATGTTGATGGAGCAGGACCAGCTTGATGACGAAGCCGAGCGCAAAGCCGAAGCGGCGGTAATCAAGAAACTATCAGGTGAAGCGCTGCCGGCCGACGAGATCACGCCCGCCAACTCGAACGACCCGCGCGAATACGGCGGGGAGTTCTACCCGGTGGCGCGTCCGGTTGTGAAGAAAAAAGAAGACGACGAAGACGAGTGATCGGGCGGCGAACCGCAGCCTAGAGCTGTTTCGGAACTGAAGAAATGGAACCGCAGATTACGCCGATGACGCAGATGAATGGCATTAAAAATCTGCGTAATCTGCGGTTTTGAGATCTTCTCCAAGAACGGCGAACGGCGCGATCACTCGCCCAGCGCCCACCGCGTGTATTTCGACTGGCTCATCAGCACGCTCAGCACGCTGGCCGACACGAACGCGAAGACGAACGTCAGCACGTCGAGCGTGAGCGACGGGCGTACTTCATAGCGATGCATCCACAGCACGACGATGCGGATGAATAGCAGGTGCGAGAGGTAGATGCCGTAGCTGTACCGCCCGAGCCGGCCGACGCGCTCCCAGAAGGGGGCGTGAATCGGCAGCAACGCGATCAGCAGCACGCCGAAGCCTGCGCAGGTTCGCAACGCCTTCAGTGGGCCTTCGGAAACCTGCAACATCAGCGCCAGCAGGACGAGAAACAAACCGCCGGTCGCGACCTGCGGCGTGCTCCTTGGCAGCGTTCCGCGACTGGCCGTCTCCAACGCGAGCGCGATCGAAAAGAAGACCGTCGGCATGGCGCGGAAGGCGTAGCGCCAGAATTCGACGTCGTCAATGCGGGCCTCGATCCACGCCGGTTGCTTCCAGAAGCATGAGGCGACGCCCAGCAGCACCAGGACGATGCTCACCGTCCGGCGGGCGCGCGGGCGGTCGTGCAGCAGGCAAACCAGGATCGCGCCGACGACTGTCACCACCAGCAGGTAAGGCAGAAACCACAGGTGCTCGTGCCCGCCGTAGTACAGCACATGCCAGTGTAGATTGGGGAGGTGATGGGTCTCGAGGAAGCCCTTGGTCTCCTGAAGCGCGAGGTAAATCGCAGACCAGAACAGAAACGGCAGGTAGACGCGGTACAGGCGTGAGAGGATGTACACACCCAGCGATCGCTGCTGATCGGTGCGGGTCAGGCCGCGCGCCATGAACAGGACGGCGAGGTAGGTGTAGAACGGCACGCCGAAGGTGCCGATCGGGTTGAGCTGCTTTCCGGCGGCGCTCTGGGCGGCGTGGACCCAGATGATGCCGATGGCGGCCACGACGCGCATGGCGTCGAGCAATGCCAGGCGTGTGCCGGCGTGGGCGTGAACGAGACTCGTTGACGCCGTGCCATTTGCGGAGACGGTTTTTGCCGTCACCACCACTGCACGCGAATGTCCCGCCGCTGTCATCAATAATCTCCCGATCGGTCGGACGGTCTCGATGCGACCGAACCCGCATGACATACCACAATCCCACGGCTGCAACGCTGTCGTTATCGCTTCGGACGTGGCGGACTGCCACATCCCTGGCAGGCTGCGAAAGCTGTTCCGAATGTGGCAATCAAGCGGATCCCGCAGTCGCAACGATCAGATAGCGGCGACGGGCACGCCTTCGACGCGGGCGTTGACGACCTTGAGGTACAGTGCCTCGGTTTTCTCCGCCAGCGCCGGCCAGCCGAATTCCTTGCGGACGTGCAGCCGGCACTGTTCGGCGCAGTGGGTCGCGATCGCCCGCTCGCGCAGCCCGAGCGAAATCTTGCTCGTCAGCGTTGCGACGTCGCCGACAGCAAACAACAGCTCGTATGGCCCGCGCGGCACCAGCGGAGTGTGCCCGGTGATGTCCGTCAGCACCGCCGGGATGCGGCGCTCCATGCACTCGAGCACGCTCATCGGATTGCCCTCAAGCTCGCTGGCGCTGACGTACAACGCCGCGCAGCGGAAGAGCGTCTCCAGCGCTGCGCCTGACTGAAGACCTGTGAACACCACGCGCTTTTTCGGGTCCTTGGCACCCAACGCCTTGAGCTGGTCGACATAATCCCGGGTGTGCGGGCCCTCGCCGACGATGACCAGCTTGCAGTCGGTGTCGAGCTTGGCGAAGGCGTTGATCGTGTCCTCGTAGCGCTTTTCTGGAACGAGCCGGCCGACGGTGACGACGTACTTGTCGCGCTCGAGGCCGAACTTCTTAAGCACCGAAAGCTCAGGCTCGAATTGGTCCGGGACGGCGGCGACGCCGTTGGGCAGCAGCGCGGTCGCCAGCCCGAACTTCTCGTGGTAGTAGTCGCCGATCGACGGGTTCACGACGCCGATATAGTCGACCGTGCGCACCATCACCTGCTCGGCGAGGCGAATGACCTTCGCGCCCAGCCCCTTCCACTTCTCGCGCTGGTGATCGAGGCCGTGTACGTGTGTGACGATGGGCAGGTTGGCCATGTAGGCGATCGGCGTCCACATGGCGGGCGCGATCGTGTGTACCGAGAGCAGGTCGAACGACTTGCCCCCGTCGTGTACGTCACCGTGAAACGCGGCGTGCAGCGTGCTGGTGAAGCCGTGCGTGAGCGTCTCACCCTTCTTCCCGCCCGGTGCCGCGGTACGGACGAGTCGCACGCCGCGGTAGGTCGCTGTTTTTTCCTTCAGCACCTCTGGGCGGCAGTATATCGTGATCTTGTGACCGCGGTCGGCGAACCAGCAGAACATCTGCTCGCAGATGCGTTCGACGCCGCTGTAGTTGGATGGAATCCCGCGCCCGCCGGTGACGGCGATGCGCAGCGGACGCCAGTCCGAGGGTGCGTTCTTGGGCAGTGATTGCGACATACTTCTCCCGTCCTACGATGCGATTCCCTGTCGGGTCGTTTCAGTTTGTGCGACCGCCGAACCCGATAACGTCTCGGGTGCGGGCGTCATGACCTCGGACCAGATCGCGGTGATCTCGCGATAAAATGCGTCCGGCGTAAAGCGCTGCCGTGCGACGTCATACCCGCGCCGTCCCAGGCGCATGGTGAGATCGACGTCGTCCCAAAGCCGCTGCATCGCCTCTCCCAGCGCCGCGGCATCGGCCATCGGAACCAGGAGGCCTGTTTCGTTGTGCTGAATGACTTCGCTGAGTCCGCCCGCATCGGCGGCGATCACCGGGATGCCGCGACTGAGCGCCTCGACGCAGACGATCCCGAACGCCTCGTACCACACGCTGGGCACGACCAGCGCGCGGACGCCGTCGAGGAACGCCGGGATCTGCTCCCGCTTCAGTCCGCCGACGAACTGCACGTTGGGCGGCGCGCTGTCGACGAGGTGCGTCATCAGGTGCGGATCGCCGGCGATCTTGGTCGGCAAGCCGGTTCGGCGCGCCGCTTCGATCAAGACGTCCACGCCCTTCTCCGGGCTGATGCGGCCGATGTAGCCGATGTACGCGCCGGCGTGCTCGCGCGGGGGAACGTCGGGCAGGTCGCAGAAGTTCGGCACCACCCGCACGCGGTCGGCCGGATACCCGCCGCGGATGATCAGGTCGGCGACGAATTTAGTCGGGCAGACGTACATGCTCACCGCGCGTTGCAGTCGACCGCTGACGCGCGCCCAGATGTTCCGCAGTGCGTACGACGCGCTCATCGCGCGGCTGTTGCGGCAGTTGTGGATCGCCGCGTAGTACTCGCGCCCGCCGATGCATTTTTCGCAAATCGTGCCGTGGCGCAGGTGCTGCGCGGTCGGGCAGGTGAGCTTGAAGTCCTGTACATGCATCAGCACAGGTACGCCGGCGTCGTACATGGCATCGAGCGCCGACGTGGAGAACTGTGGATAGAGGTTCCACACGTGCGCGACGCGCGGATTCTGCTGTTTCAGCAGTGCCGCAACGTCGCGATAGGTCGAAGGCGAGTAGATCGCGCCGCCGAATGCATTGAGCTTGGACCAGAGCGAGTTCAGCTCGGAATTGTTGCGCGCCAAGTCGATGACGTCGTGCCCGCGATCGCGCAGCACCTTGGCGATCCCGCCGAACAGCACTTCCATGCCGCCGGGGAACGCGTGGTTGTTGTGAACGTTAAGTACTTTCACGCGACGGCTCCGATCGACTGCGCCGGCTGCCGTTCGAGCAGCCGGTCGTAGAACGCCAGGGTCTGCTTCGCAACGGTCGGCCAGCTCAGCTTGTCGCTCGCGATCAAGGCGTTGCGGCGCATTCGGGCGGCGAGCGCGGGGTCACGGGTGATGTCGTCGATCGCCTGCGCGAGCGCGGCGGGCGAGTTGACCGGGACCAGCGAAACGTCGAACTGCTCGGTCAGGTCCGCCGGAGTAGCGGGACCGTTGGTCGTCACCGTCGGCAGGCCGTGCGCCAGGGTCGCGAGCATGCTACCGCGATTGGTCGAAGCCCCGCTGTGGAACGGCAGCGCCGCGAGGTCGGCCGCGTGCAGGCATTCACTCACGCGCTGTAGCGGCGCGCCCTGTACCCACACCACGTGGTCCTGGCGAAGCTGCTCTTGCATCCCCGCTCGCCACTCTGCATGGCGATCGAAATCGCCGAGCGCGAGCAACCGGATCTTTCTCCCCTGTGTACGCAGCGACTTGATCGCCTCGTGAAGCTCTGGCAGGCCTTTGTGCGGATAGAGGATACCGAAGAATGCGACGACGGTTTCGTCGGCGGCAAAGCCGAGTTCGCTGCGCCACCGCTCCCGATCACCGGGCACGCAGGCGACCGGTTCGGCATTCGCCGCGATCGGGATGATCGTCGTGGGCGGCCTGCCGAAGGGCATGAACGTGTTCAGGTACGGCCCGTCGCGCGGGTCGACATGGATCAGCCCGTCGACGCCCCACAGCATCGGTGCCACCCGGGCCCGCCAGCGCAGTCGCATCACGCGGAAGTCGTGGATCGTCACCAGCGATTTGGTCTGCGGTGCGTGCCGCGCCAGCAGCTTCGGCAGCAGGTTGATCATCATGCTTCGGCCGTATGCGACCGACGGGTACTGGATGTGCGCGATGTCGAAGGACGCCAGCAGTTCGATCAACTGCGCGCGGTCGCGCCATTTCCACGACGGTATCTCGCGGCGCACCGCGAACGGGTGTTGCGTGTCGACGCCCTCAGTGCGCGAAGTGATCACGGTCACGTCGCCGCCTAGTTTCACCATGGCGTCGGCGAGTTTTTCGACGTAGTCGGCGATGCCGCTGATGGCGGGCGGGAAGTCGCCGGTGATCAGTGCGATGCGCGGTCGGTTACTCATACGGCGTCCTCCAACTCGTCCGGCCGCGCGAGCGTGGAGAGTGCGATGGATGTGTAGAAGAAAAACGTCGGCAGGCTGGCGTCCCCCAGGGACGACTCGGCGAACCCGTGTACGATCGCGCCGACAATGATGCCCGCGGCGATGGCGCATGAAGGCGATTCGAGTACCCGCGCCGCCACCGTCCAGCGCAACAGCGCCGACAGGAGCACGACACCGTAGAGTCCCGCGCCGACGAGGCCGAGCTCGAGATACCAGTCGAGGTAGATGTTGTGGCCTTCGCTGATGTTGAAGTTCACGAACTGCGACACGCCCTGCACGTTAGCCGGTGTCCAGAATGTCTCGAACCCGTAACCGATGAAGGTGCGGTTCGGATCCTTGTCGGCCTGCATAAGCGCGAACTTCCAGATCGCGGTTCGGCCGGTCAGCTCGCGCGGGTCCTGCTTCTTCAGATCACTGCGGCCCATTGCGATGACGCTGCTGAACGAGGGGAGCACATCGAGCGAGTTGAGCCACATCACCCCGCCGCCGATCCAGGCGCAGATCAGCAGGGTCATCACGGCCCGTTTCGTGCTGGCGGCGAAGAGCCAGTAGAACGCCACACCGCTCATGATCGCCATCAGCGCCGTGCGCGATTTGGTCAGCATCAGCGCCGCCAGCGCGATCGCGGCGAGGATCAACAGCCAGCGGCGCTGCTCGATGCGGACGAGGTAGAGCGACGAGAGGATCACGACGCCGCAGTTCAGCGCCTGGTGATTGGGGTGCAGCATCCCGCTGAAACGGTATAGCCCGACGCCCGGGAAGTGGCCGGCGACTGCGTGTACCTCAATTGCGACTGCGGACAGGAGGGTCAAGGTCGATGCGATGCAAGCGATCTGCGCCATCTGCCGGATGTCGTAGTGCTTGATCACTCCCGCGACGGTCAGGCACATGGATGCGAAAACCACCAGTCGCTTGGCGGTCTGCGCGTGGTCGGCGCTCCACGCCAGGCTGATGAATGCCCAGATGATGAACAGCAGCAGGAGGTAGAACAGGACCGGTTTGAACTTCACCGCGCGGGTGCCGGGCATCGCGAGAAGTCCCAGACCGTACAGCCCCAACACGAGGAAGCCGATCTGCCGACTGGCCTGACCTTCAGAGACGCGGCCGACGAGTGCTTCGACGTCGCTCGCGCTGGTTGAATACCACGGCTGTTGTCCGTTCCATTGCCAGCAGCCGGCGGCGAAACAGCAAAAAAGCACGAGCGCCGTGATCCACGGCCACATGACGCGCCCTCGCGTGTGGTGTCGGTCGAAATCCAGCGGGACTGCCATCGAGGTCATGCCGCACCTCGCGCGGCTGGCGCGCCGACGGCGCTGGGCAGCAGTTCAGCTCGGTTGACCGCCGGGCGTTTGAGCGCCCAGAAGAAGAACACGCCGCGCGACAATCCCGAGAGCAGTTGCGCCGCCAACATGCTGGCGGCGGCGCCGTCGACGCCGTGCGCCGTCGTTGCCCAGATGCCGAGTGTGAACAGGATCAGCAGCGGGAGGATGTTGCAATACAGATCGAGGTCCGCGCGGTTCAGCGCGAACAGCCCGCGCGACAGGGTGAACGTGATCGCCTGGAAGACGATCATCGCGCACAGCAGCGTGATCGCCTGCTGGTGGCCTTGGTATTGGCCTTTGGTGAGCCATTGCAACGCGGTGTCGGCGTAGATCGAGAGCAGCACCGCCGGGCCGGTCATCAGCAGGCATGCGAACGTTGCGATCTTGGCGACGTAGCTGGCAAACGCTCCGCGATTCATCTCGGCGTAGGCCTCGGCGATGCGCGGCCCGATGAAGTTCTGCAGGCCCATCATCAACGGGTTGGCGACGCAGGCGAGCTGATAGCAGGCGCCCCAGACGGCCACTTCCGGTTGGCCGCTGCAGATCAGGATCAGCCACGGGTAAAGCTGCATCCCGCCGTTCCAGAGCATGCCGGAGAGGAAGACCCATCGCGTGTTGGGCCATTCGATTTTGTAGTCCTCGATCGCGTGTCCGAGGCGTGGATGGAAGTGGTGTCGCTGCACGAAGAGCCACACCAGCGACGGGACCGCCGCCGCCGCGCCGACGGTTGCGACGGCCGTCCACGCCGAAAGCGCATCGGTGTAGGCAAGCAAGAGTACGCCGCCGATCTGCAGTGCGGAGACGGCGAGGTCGAGGATCGCCGCGACCGTCGGGCGGCGCGCCGCGAAGGCGTAGGGGCGGGCGTAGTTGCGAAGCCCAATCGCCACCGCACCCGCAGCGAGCGCGAAGAGTACGAGCGAGAGTTCCCGATCACGGCCCACCGCAATAAGGCCGCCGACCGCTGTCAGCAGCATCGTCCCGATCGATACGACGATGCTCTGCACCAGCGTGCTGCCGTGAAAGCGCCGCAGCGCCGCCCCGCGCAGCCGCGGTGTCAGTATCGTGTGCGGGGTGATGACCAGCGTGTTCTGCAACTCGGCCGCCCAGATCATCAGGTTGAACGCCAGCGTGTAGTACGCATAGTGCGATTTGGCGTCGCTGAAATGGTGAAGCAGCAAAAAGTTCGTCACGAAGCTGGCGATCGAGACCAGTCCCTGATCGAACAGCGTGACCAGCATGCGCGCCCGCACGGGGAGCGCCTGGGGCGCAGCCGCTTGTGCGTCGGAGGTTGGAAGGACTGGCTCGCTCACGAAAAGCTCATCTCCCTTGCGTGCGTGCGGCACGTTTCACGGCCCGTGGGTTACGACGATCGCTCGTACAACCAGTCGGGGATCGGGAAGCGGCGCTTGTTCAGCACCACGCCCGCCACGTTGGCGCCGGCGGCCTGGAGGGCGCGGACGCTGCGGCGGACGACTTCCTGGTGCAGGTTGCCGCATTCGACAATGAGCAGCACGGCATCGCACTTGGCTGCCAGCCGCAAAGTCGTCGGCGCACCGGAGACCGGCGGCAGGTCCACCACCAGATGGCGGAAGTCGAGACGGGCCTCGTCGAAGAGGCGATCGACGCGGTCAAGCAGATGCGTCATCTGGTGCGTATGACCCGCAGGCATCAGCGAGAGTCGGCTGTGGTTGGTCGGTTGGACGTAGCGGTCGAGCGCCGCGTCCTCGTTCGTCGCCGATGCCAGCCAGTCACCGACCCCCGGCGCGTCCGAGACGCCGAGCAGGCGGTGCAGAGACGGATCGGCGAGGTCGGCGTCGATCAGCAGGACGTGATCGTTCGGGTGCAGTGGCAATGACGCTTCGAGCCGGTCGGCGATCGCCGACGCGACGTACGAGCTGAGCGTGCTGGCGCCTTGCCCCGGCCGGCAGCTCACCAGGCCGGTGATGAACGTGCGCTTGCCCTTGGCTTGCTGGATCGCGTCGAAAAGCAGGCCGTCGATGATGCCGTGGGCGGCCTGCAGCAGTTGCGGGCTCCACCGTCGCATCGGCCGGACGTCGGGGGTGTTGACGCCGTTGGTGCCGTCACTGTGGGTCAGGCGCGGCGTCGCCGCGGTGGCGGTGCCGGCGGCGCGGGTGACGATGCTCGTCCCCTTGCCCGACACGGTTTTCGGACCGTGCAGCAGTCGCGACATCATCGACGTCTGCTGCGCCGCCATGCTGTGGCTGCCGAGATAGCCGTGGGCTTCCACGATGGGCACGCTCACGCAAGGCAGATGCGTCATGCGGTCAATGTCTTCCGGGCGTTTGGTCGAGCGACTGAGGGTTTCGGCGGCGATGCCGAGCCCGATCGCGCCGCTGCCGGCGACAAACATACCCAGCACCAGCAGCATCAGACGGTTCGGTGCGATCGGCTTCAGCGGCATCGTGGCCGGCTGCACGACCGAGACGTTGTTCAGCTTTTCGCCTTGCAGCGCGGTCAGAATCTCGGCGCGATCGCTCGCCTGCGAGATCAGCTTCAGCGCGTCTTCCCGCAGGTTGGCGGTGCGGAGCAGGTTGGCGATCTTAAGTTCGACGTCGTTGACGGTGCGCAACTGCGCCTCGACCTTGGCGATCTCGCTGAGGATCGCCGTTTCCCGGGCGTGCGCGACCTCGGTGTCGATGCGGGCGTTCTCGAGCCGGCGGTCGAGTTCCTTGTAGGTGTCGTTCATCGCCTCGACGCTCTCGCCGGGGTCGTTTACCGTGTGCTCGAGAATCGTCCTGCGGCCGGCCAGCCGGTCTTGGAGCTGGATGATCTGCGGGTGTCCGGGCATGAAGCGGGACTGCGCGTCGACCAGTTCCTGCTCGAGCTTTGCGATGTCCTTGCGCAGGTCATCAATGTGGTTCATCGCCGGGTTGTGCGTCGTCGATTGCACGACCGTCCGCGGGACGGACTTCATCTGCTCGGTGAGCTTGGCCACCTCGGCCTCGCCGATGACGCGCTTGGTACGCGCGTCGGCGGCGTCGTTGTTCATGGCGCCGATGCGGCCTTGCAGGATCTGCCGCTGCTCCTGCGGGTTGCCGACGCGGGCCTCGTCCTTGATCTGCTTGATCTGTTCCTGCAACTCGGAGACTTTCTTCAGCGTCGTATCCCGCTCGCCCTGTAGAAACGAGGCGTTAGCGCTGTTGGAATACACGCTGGTGCGGTGCGTCAGGTACTGCGCGACGTAAACCGTGGTGATGTCCTTGGCGAGCTTGGGGTCGCCGCTCTCGTAGGCGACCGACAGGACGCTCGAGTCGGGAACGACGTCCAGGCTCAGGTTCTGGTTCAGCGCCATGACGGCGTTGCGGAAGATCGGATCGGCGTCGCTTGTCTCCCCGGGGGCGATGTCTTTGCGCAGGATGCGTCCGGCGCCGATGCGTTTGACGACCGCCGTGGCGATCTCGCGGCTTTTGAGCACTTCGAGCTCGGTCTTCATCTGCATCTCGCGCCCGATGACCGGCGAAATCATCGGACCGCCCAGACCCGCGGACGGATCGACGTTCACCGCTTCGCTGCCGAGCTTGACCAGCAGTGTCGATTCACTGCGATAGGTACTCGGCAAAGCGACGACCGCCAGCGCGGTCAGCAGCGAGGCCACCACAAAAAATGTGACAACTTTGCGGCGGTGCCAGAAGAGCACGAACAGCAGGTCGCGCGGCGATGTGACGCTGCCGGCTCGTTTGCCCGAACGCATGCCGCCGCCACCGAGCATCGGGTCGGTCGAGGCGTGAGATTGGAGGATAAGGTCATTCATACAACTGTGCCTTGTGAGAATCGCGTTCGGAGTCGCTTACCGCCGTGACGTATTCAGGCCGATGGTGTTGTTGCCAGTGCTGCGGGAGTACGTGAACCCGGTCTGCGGGATCACGCTGGCGACGTACTGCTCAAGGAAGATATTGACGTTGACGATTGCGGTGCGCGGCACGAAGACGATGTCCTGCGGCGCCAGCGCGAACGGCTCGTTGTCCCCTCCCAGCATGGCGTTCTTGAGGTTGACCTTGTAGCCGATGCGCTTGCCATCGACGTGCCGCATCACGATGACGCTGGAGGTTTCCGCGGTCGTCATGTTGAAGCCGCCCGAGGCCATCACCGCGTCGAGCACGCTCATCGGACCGGCGAGGTCGATCAACCCCGGCTGGGCCACTTCGCCGGCGACATACACCTTCTGCTGCAACTGCTCGCGGACGACGACGGTCACCTGCGGGTACTTCAGTTGCGTCGAATACGCCGTCTGGAGTTCAGTCGAAAGCTCGGCCGGCGTCTTGCCGGCGGCCTGGACCTCGCCGATGAGTTGCAGCGTCAGTTTTCCGTCCGGTCGGATCTGCTGCGTCTCGTTTAACTCCGGCGCGTAGTAGAACTTGAGTTCCAGCTTATCGCCCGGCCGAAGGGTCAAGACGGCCGGGTTGGCTGGCGTCGCATCGGCGGCGGGCTTGGCCTTGGGGGCGACGTTGCAGCCGGCAACAAAACCGGCGATCAGTAGGCCACACAGGGCCGCGGACATGGCGAGCGTGCGGGTCATGGGCATTCCTCTTCAGGTCAAAAGACGGGGCAATTCTGGACGTACGCTAAGACTGTGCCTCGCCTCGTCCCGTTCATCGAGCCAATCCGCACGCGGATGAAGTATGAATTCCGCCCGATAAATCTCTCTGCGCGGCCTGTGACGCTTGCGCCGGGTATAATGGCGAAATAAAAGGGGAATGTCATTAAGTCGCGCCTCAATCTCGCCGATTTGCCTCCCATCCAGGCGATCGTGCGCGCACAGTGTGCGAGACAGCACGGGTTCGCGCTGCTGGACTGAGGACGAATTTCGAGGTGCCTGCGTGAACGACATCCAGACATACAAAATGCTGTACATCGCTTTCTGCTGCGAGCCAGGCCGCGGGAGCGAGTGGGGCCTCGGATGGAGCTACGTCGAAGAGATGTCGCGCACGCAACCGGTCTGGGTCATCGTCCACGACGACTGCCGCGAGGCCTTGGACCGATATCTTCGCGACCAGCACCCGTTCCATCCGATCCACGTTACCTACGTCAAGCTGCCCCGGTTCTTGGAGTGGACGCGCAAGAGCTTCTACTCGTTGTTCAACCTCTACTATTACTTGTGGCAGTTCTGGGCCGCCCGCGCGGTGCGACGGTTGCATGCACAGGTGAAATTCGATCTTGTCCAGCACGTCTCGCTATGCCGCTGGTGGATGCCGTCAGCGGGCGCGACGCTGGCGAAGCGCGGGGTCGGGTTCATTTTCGGACCGGTCGGTGGCGGGGAAGTGCTGCCGAAGAATTTCCGCAACCAGTCACCGGTTTACGGAAAATTTTCGGATGCGTTGCGATATATCGGCCGGGCGATCTGGCGTCGCGATCCGTTCCTGGTTCGTAATATCCGCGACGCCCACCTGCTGCTGGCGAGCATTCCGGCGGCCGAAACGCACATGCGGGCCTACGGGAATCCGAACCTCGAGCTCTTCTCCGCCTCCTCCAGCAGTAGCGAATCGGTGACCGCCGCCGCGATTGAAGCGCGGCAGACGCGCGACCGCACCGCGCCGTTCACCTTCGCCAGTTGCGGCGGGCTGAGTTACTACCGCGGCGTCGACCTCACCATCCGCGCCTTCGCCAAGGCCAGGTTGCCGAACGCGCGCTTCATCCATGTCTGCGACGGCGCGCTGCGTCAGAGTTGTGAAGACCTTGCCAGTGAGCTCGGCGTGGCCGACCGCGTGCAGCTCGTCGGCGACATCGGACACCTCGAAGGCGTGAAGACCGTTGCCCGCGCCGACGCCTGCGTACACATGGTGCTGCGCGACAGCCAGGGCGTACTCTGCGAGATCATGCAGGCCGGCGTTCCGGTCATCACGCTTGACCACCTGACCCCCGCGATGCTGGTGACGCCTGAGTGCGGGCACCTCATTCCGATCAACGAGGAAACCACGCCCGATGCCGTGGTCGACGCGTTGGCAAAGGTGATGCGCGAGTGGTACGAGAACCCGGAACTGCTCGCCGCCAAAAGCCACGGCGCCGCCGAGCGCGGCCGGACGTTCGCACCTGCGGCGCGTGGTGCCGAGTACCGCGAGCAGCATCGCCGCGTGCTTAAGCGGGTCCGCGGCGAACGCGTGTTGAATGAGGACGCCACTGCCAAGCCCGCAGCCCCCGGTCCGCGCGCCCGCGTGGCGTGATCTGCCGACGTGCCGCCGGCGATCGTCTACGACATCCGCGCGTACGCCGGACCGCGTTGTGGGAGGTCAATCACGTCGGCCGTCGTCGCGTTGCGAGGTAGTACGTCGCAATGAAAACCAGCAGCAGGATCATTCCCAGCGCGGCGCCGAAGGGCTTGTCGCGCGCGACGCCGAACTGCTGTTCGATCTCGTTGCCGATCAGCGTCTCGCGCTGTCCGCCGAGGATGTCGTTGACGGCGAACATGCCGATCGCGGGCACGAACACCAGCAGGATGCCTGCGACAATTCCCGGCTTGGTGAGCGGGAAAACCACCCCATGAAACGCCCGCAGCGGCGACGCTCCGAGGTCGAACGCCGCCTCGATCAGCGCGTTGTCCAGCCGTTCGATGCTGGTGTAAATCGGCAGGATCATGAACGGCAGATAGGTGTAGACCAGCCCGATCATTACGCCGGTCTGCGAGGGGTAGAGGTCCAGCGGATCGCTGATCCAGCCCAGGTTGAGCAGCAGCGAATTGAGCACGCCCTCCTGGCGGAGGATGGTCACCCACGCGTAGGTGCGGACCAGGAAGCTGGTCCAGAAGGGGATCATCACGAACATCAGCAACACGTTGCGCCATCGCTCGGGCGCCTTGCCGATGAAGTAGGCGACGGGGTAGCCCATTATCGCGCAGATCGCCGTTGAAAACGCGGCGTAGTTGACGCTGACGACGAGGACCTTGAGCTTTTGCGATTCCTTGACGATCAGCATCAGCGGCAGCGACGCGAAGTCGCTCTCGCGGACGTGCAGAAGGAGAATGAGGTTGAGGATGGCCCAGAAGACGCCCACGCCGACGGCGATGCCGAACGCGATCGGCAGACGCCGGGAGCCGGGCAAAACCGTGTGTGCCGCCGGCGCGATCAGGCTCCACATGACCGCCGACGCGAGCATGCCGCACAGCGGGACCAGGAGCAGCGACAGTCGCACGCCGTGTAAAAAATCGGCGCGGGCCTCGGCGGGGGAACCGGAGGCGATGATCGAAAAATCCACCGAGTCGACAAAGCGCGGAAACGCGACGAGGTCAAAGACGACCGCCGGCGCGATGAGGATCAGGCAGACTGCGACCGGCCAGGCGGCGGCGGCGGCGGAGAGTAATTGGTCGCGCAGTTTCTCCCATGCGATTGCCACTGCGGCGCTCACCGCAGTCGCCGCCGCGCCCGCGGCGCCTGCGATCAAGAGCGGCCACACCGTGCCGCGACCGAAAACCTTGCCGTAGTTCTCCAGCGTCGGCCAGCCGTAGATCACCTCGCCGAGGCTCTGGTCGCGCCGGCTGACACTGACAACAATCATGATGATCGTCGGCACCACAACGAACAGCACCAGCCACAGCAGCAGCGGCGCAAGCAACACCCACGCCATCAGCCGCGGCGGGCGGCCGATGCCGGGAGTGTCAAATGCTAGTGTCGTTTCAGCCGGCATGGCAACGGTTGATTCGTGATTCGTGGCGGGTGGTTCGTGAAAAGCGGATGATCGATTTCATCGCTCGGCTCCACGAACCACTGCCCACGAATCACGAACCACCATCGGTACAACCGTTCACTGCCCTTTGACCGCGGTGAACACCTCGTCCACCTTCGATCCCATCGCGCCGATGTCCTTGAACAATTCAAGCTTGGCGTCGTCGGCGGGATAGCTGGCTGCGTTGGTGCGGGCCTTGTCGTCCAGCTTCTTGCGGGCATCGAGATTGGGGTTGGTGTAGGGGAAGTCTTCGCTGATCAGCACGCTGACTTCCGGCCGGAGGATGTAGTCAATGAACTTGTGCGCCGCGTCGGCGTGCGGGGCACCTTTGGGGATCGCCAGATTGTCGATAAAGCGATGGGCCCCTTCTTCGGGCAGCAGCCACTTGAACTTCTTCGACTCGTCGTTGAGCAGCGTCGCGCCCTCGCCCGACCAGACCACGCCCACATCAACGTCGCCGTTGAGCAACGCGGTCTTGGGGCTGTCGCTGTCGTAAAGCTTGATCTGCGGCAGCCAGTTCTTCAGCACCGGGCGGACGCCTTCCAGCGTGGCGTCGGTGATGTCGTTGCAGTTCTTGCCTTGCGTTGCCAGCACCCACGAGATGATTTCGCGGCTGTCATCCACCGCGACGATGCGGCCTTTGTATTTGCCGCTGAAGACGTCCTTGAAGCCCTTGATCGGCTCCTTCACCTTCTCGGTGTTGTAAACAATGCCGACGGTGCCGCTCATCCACGGCACCGAGAACTTCAGGCCCGGGTCGTGCGACATCTTCATGAAGGCTGGGTCGAGGTGCTTGAGGTTGGGCAGCTTGGCGTGATCGATCGGCATCAGCTTACCTTCCTTGATCAGTGCTTCGACCACATACTCCGACGGCTGGATGAGATCGTACTTGGCACCGCTGTCGAGCAGCTTGCCGAGCATGGTCTCATTGCTGTCGTAGGCCTCGTAGTTGACGATGATGCCCGTCTCTTTCTTGAAGCCGTCAAGCACGCTCTGCGGCACGTACTCCGACCACGCGAACAGGTTCAATTGATCCGCCGCCTTTGCGACGGTCGACGCGATACCCACCGAACAAACGGCCACCGCAGCGGCCACGATCTTTGCGAACCAAGTCATAGAGACCTCCAGTAAGTTTCATTCAACCGAACACAGCCGCGAAGGCGCGAAAAAACCGATGTCGGTAAAAATCCGAATGGCGAAACCAGAAATCCGATCCGGCCGGTTCGTCATTCGGATTCTTTCGCGTCCCTTGCGCCTTTGCGATCTGCTCTTTCATCGATTCAGTCGCTTCACCAGTTCCGACAGCATAACCATCACGACGGTGATGCCGATCATAATCGTTGAGATCACATGCAGCATTGCCGGCGGGAGTTTCACGCCGCCGTAGATGCGGATCGGGAGCGTCTCGGACGCGCCGTCCTTGACGAAGAACGTGACGACGAAGTCGTCGAGTGACAGCGTGAACGCCATGAGCGTCCCGCTGATGATCGCCGGCATCAGGTAGGGCACGATCACCTTCCTGAACGCTGTCGCCGGCGTCGCGCCGAGGTCCATTGCCGCCTCCTCGAGCGCCGGGTCGATGCCGGCGAGGCGCGCCTGGATCGTCACCATCACGAACGGGAACGAGAACGTCACATGCGCGATGATGATCGCCACGAAACCGCGATCGAACGCGTGCGCCATGTTGGTCACGTATGGATCGGCCGTGAAGCGATGGGCGACTGAGAGCCACGCCCTGTCCATCGAGCCCCCGATCGGCTCGAAATACGGACTGGCCAGCCCGAAAAACATCAGCAGGCTCACGCCCATGATGATCTCGGGCACAATCATCGGGACCGCGACCAGGGTATTGAGCGCGCCGTGCAGCGGGTACTTGTACTTGAAGGTGATCCACGCGCTGACCGTGCCGAGCACCACCGCAAGCGCCGTCGCGATCGAGCCTACGAAGAGGCTGTTGACCAGTCCTTCACGCAAGGTCTTGATCTGTGTGCCGACCGCGTTGGGCGTGCCCTTGAGCGCCGGCGGTTTGGCGTTGGCGCCGAGCGCGTCGGCGGCGCGCTGCAGCGTCGGATGATCGTCGCCGGCCCACTCGCGCAGGTCGTACATGCTGCGCTCCCAGAATGCTTCGTACCAGCGCGTGGTGAAGCCGTGCCAGCGCGTGTCGTAGACCATGTTGTTGAATGACCAGATCACCAGGATGCCGATCGGCACATAGAGAAAAAGCATCACCAGGACGCTCCACAAACCGAGCATCCAGTTGACGCGTCGCATCCCGCGCGGCCACAGTCGGCGAAGGCGCTTGCCGAGGGGTACGGATGACGCTCGGTAATCCAATGTCGCCACGGGATTTAGCGTATACATGGCGCGGCGCAATGGAGCAAAGAAAATCCCCCACGGTAACAGCGGCGTTGTCCGCTTGGGATTTCATCCGCAGAAGCTATTCGTCGGTGGCGCAACGGACAAACCCGTGTCGTTTTTTCATTCTTCGACTACGGGCGGGTTACCCGTGTACGCATCGGATCATCCCTGCTTCAGGGTCGCCTTCAGTTCGATCTTTGTACCGACCAGCGCCTTGGAAACCGGGCAGCCGGACTTGGTCTGCTCGGCGATCTTGCCGAAGTCGGCTTCGCTGATGCCGGGAACGATGCTTTCGTTCGTCAGCCGGATGACCGTGATCGCAAAGCCGTCCGGCACCTTGTCCAGCACGACTTCGGCGCTGGTGTCGATGCTGGTGGGCGTGAATCCCGCGCCGCCCAGACCCGCCGACAACGCCATCGAGAAACAGCCGGCCAACGCCGCAGCGATCAACTCCTCCGGGTTCGCACCCGGTGCGCCCTCGAACCGTGTCCTGAAGCTATATGGCCCTTTGAACGCGCCGTTGCCCAAGGCCATCTGCCCGGTGCCGCTCTTGAGGTCGCCCTTCCAGTTCGCCGTTGCTTTGCTCGTTGCCATGTGCGTGTTCCTTCGTTTGTGAAATCGTGTCCCGATGGTACGCACGACACTGCCGTCCGGCCACGGGGCAAATCAAGATGGCGCCGTCAAGGACAGCGGCTTCGGCCGCGCTGTCATCCTGAACGAAGTGAAGGATCTTCCCGCCGCGGCGAGGTCCGTGCCAGAAGCGTGACCGACACGGCGAGCCAGACAGCCCTTCACCCCGCCACGACCGTGCGGGGATTGAGTTTGCGAATGAAGAAATGACCGAGCCGAAGGTGATGATGGTGACGCTGTAGGGACGACGTGTGGCGTGAGCAAGGCACCTTGTTCACGTCACACTCATCACGCCACTCGCTCAATGTCGCTCGTGCCGATTTCCTCGCGTCCCACCTGCCTTCGCGGTTATCTTCGACGGGAGAATGAATCCAATGGTCGAGTTCAAGCAAGTGAGCAAGCGCTGGGGCAGCTTTACCGCGGTGGATTCGGTCGACCTGTCGATCAAACCCGGCGAGTTCCTGACACTGCTCGGGCCCAGCGGATGCGGCAAGACGACCATGCTGCGGATGATCAGCGGCTTCGAGACGCCCAGCAACGGCCAGGTGCTGCTCGACGGCGTCGATGTCACCGCGGCCCCGCCTTACCGGCGCGAGGTCAACCAGGTCTTCCAGAGCTACGCGCTTTTCCCGCATCTGACCGTCCGCGAGAACATCGAGTTCGGCCTGCGAATGAAGAAGGTCGCCAAGGCGGAGATGGACACGCGCGTCAACGATGCGGTGCAGATGGTCGCGCTCACCGGCATGGAAGACCGCAAGCCGCACCAACTCTCCGGCGGACAGCGGCAACGCGTCGCGCTTGCCCGAGCAATCGTCAATCGCCCGAAGGTCCTGCTGCTCGACGAGCCGCTGTCGGCGCTGGATGCCAAGCTGCGGCACTCGATGCAGGTCGAACTGAAGCGGCTGCAGACCAAGCTCGGCATCACCTTCGTCTTCGTCACGCACGACCAGGAGGAAGCCCTGACGATGAGCGACCGGATCGCGGTCATCAACAAGGGCCGGATCGAGCAGCTCGGCGATTGCGAGGAGATCTACCACCGGCCGAAGACGCAGTTCGTCGCGAACTTCATCGGTCTGGCCAACATCATCGAGAGCACGATCCTCGGCCGAATGGGCGACCTCGTCCGCCTGAAACTTGAAGGCGGACTGGAACTCGAGGTGCGCGCCCGCGAGCTCTCGACCGACGCGGCGCGCGTGCTCGTCAGCATCCGCCCGGAGAAGATCAACCTCACCAACGCCCGCCCCAACGGCGAAAATGCGTTCGCGGTGACCGTTGAAGAGGAACTGTTCAAAGGCGCGATCGACGAGCTGACCGTCCGCACCGACGGCGGCCTCGAATTGACCGTCCTCGTCGCCAACGAAGGCCAAATGGAACTCGCCGTCCATCGCGGCGATCGGGTGTGGTGCCAGTTGCACCCCGAGGACGTTGTGCTCATCGAGGACTAAATTCAGGATCGATTTCACCCCTCATTGCCTCTATGCCTCTATGCGTCTGTGCCTCTACGCCTCCCTGCCTCATTGCCTCGCTGAAAAAAGGCAATGAGGCAAAGAGGCTTAGAGGCAATGAGGGGGGATACGGCTCGAAGGAGCTTAACCCGGATCCTCCCTCATCACGGCTTGCAGGTTGTAGCGGACGAAGCTCGTCAGTTTGCCGCGAAGCCAGAGGACCAGCGTGCGCTTGGGGTCGCCGGGCGGGATGATGGGGCGGAGGTTGTCGACGGTCGAGTCCTTCGTCAGCGCCGTGAACGTCCATGTCTTGCCCTTGTCGGGGGTCTGCCCGCGAAATAGCTCGTAGCGACGCTGGTTGTCAGCGGCGCTGATGAGGGGGAGGCCGGTCTTGGGATCGGCGCTGGTTGAGAAGTAGACGATGTCCGGGCGGTAGGGGTGCAGCGTGATCAGCCCGCTGTAGTCGTTTTCTCCGTCATACAGCCGATGCCCGGCATAGGCGACCTCGTTCACATTCCACTTCCGCCCGTCAAATCGGCCGTAGAAATAGCGGATGTCGGCGCCGCCTTTCTTCGGGTCGGTGCGGACAGCGCCATCATTCTTCTGCACGCTGAATCCGATGTACGGCACGCCGGCCGAATCGAGCCGGATGTCGCTGGTCCACGCGACATTGTCGGCATCGCCTTGGTAGACGCAGGTGAG
The DNA here is from genome assembly GCA_038224615.1 of Tepidisphaerales bacterium. Classification (GTDB taxonomy): domain Bacteria; phylum Planctomycetota; class Phycisphaerae; order Tepidisphaerales; family Tepidisphaeraceae; genus JBBRFH01. Next base: position 8,267 of record JBBRFH010000007.1, on the reverse strand, counting down.
TTCGTTGGGCTTCAGCGTTGCGTCCTGCATGGTGCTGAGCGGGGCGAGGATGGCTCCGTCCGACGCGTGGATCTGCCCGCCGCGAACGTAGCCGTGATAGATGCTGTTGTCGTAGGCGCGGGGGTGGTCCTCGGTGGTCAGGACGTGGACGGCATCGACATTGTTGGAGACGTAGCGCGGATAGGGGCGACCGCCGTCCATGCCGGTGTACTCCGGGTCGCCGCCCGGTTTCGGCCACTCCAGCAATCGGCCGCCGTAGCGCCAGGTGGCGCCGTCGTCGTCGGAGACGTTGAAATTGGGGTTCCAGCCGACGGACCGGTTGTAGTTGTACAGACGGCCGTTTTCGGCTTCGAGACGGTAAATGTTGGAGTAGCAGATCGCCTCGGGCACCTCCAGCGTCTGTTCGGGGGCCATGTTCGCGATGTCGCCGGCGCGGTCGGAGATGCGATAGCGCTGCAGGTTATCCCCGCCGTGCCGGGTATAGACGGCGAGGATTCTGCCATCCTTGCGAACGTAGAGCGCGGGGGCGTCATGATCGTCGTCCTCCATGTTCGCGCAGAGCACGCTCCGCACCAGTCGGCCGGTCTTCAAGTCCAGCTGGGTGAGTTCGACGTTGCCCCGCCGCTGGGTCCCGCCCGGTCCGTCGATGTTGGCGATCGACCCGACGAGCAACTGGTCGCCGACGATCAGCGCCCGCTCGTTCTGATACCAGCACCAGCCGGCGTTATCGTTCAGGATGGTCAGGATTTCGGGACGGACGGGTTTAGTGATCATCGAGGTGGAATCCTTCAGAAAAGATAATGAGCGGACGAACGCATGTCACATGACCGAAAACGCGTCCGCGTGAAGTTGAATGCACTTGCAATCCTCGTCTCGTTCCCGTATGTTGCCCGACTCGACTTTTTGAATACGAGGAAGTGATATGCCACGCGTCTGCTATTTCACGGGCAAAAAGACCCGCATCGGCAACCAGAAGACCCACCGCGGCAAGGCCAAGTACCTGGGCGGGGTGGGCACCAAGTGTACCGGTATCACGGCCCGCAAGTTCAAGGCCAACATCCAGAAGGTCCGCGCCGTGGTTGACGGGCAGATCGTCCGGATCAAGGTGAGCACCAAGGCAATCAAGATGGGCCTGATCCACAAGCCCCTCCGCCGAGTGCGCCCTGCTGCCGCCGCGGCTTGAGCGGGCGGATTCTTCGACTGAAAAACACGAAACCGCCGGGCCTCAAACCCCGGCGGTTTTCTCATGCGCCGGGGGAAGTTCACAATTGTTGTCCCCGCGTGCCAACGGTAGACTTTTGTAAGGGTCTTGCCGGTGGGCGCATTACCGTTTTGCCCATGTGTACGGGGTGACTCTCCGCTGGCTCGGGCATGTGGATCGGTCCCCGCGTCAATCCGCCGCGTCGATTCCGAGGGCTCAACGCGGGGGTTTGATGTGCGTATCGTCAACGAGGGGCAGCCGGGCTGGTCAGCCGGGCGCATAGGGAGTAGGTAGTACCGCAAACGTCATGGCACAGCAGCAACAGCCAATTCAGAACTGCAGTAATTGCGACCGATCCATCGGCCGGCTCGAGCACCGATACGAGGTCGACGGACAGATCGTCTGCACCCAGTGCGCCGCCGTCTTCCGCAGCGCCCCGGCCGACGAAGAGTCGGTGGACGAGCCTGAACGCGACACCGCCGAGGATCTGGTCAGCTTTTCTGCCAACAGCACGCCCACCTCGCGCCGACGCGGGGTGAGCCGGGCGGCCACCAAGCGATCCTCCGCCACCCCGTTTATCGCGTTTGGGGTGGGAATTGTCGTTGTCACCGGCGGGCTGGGGTGGCTGTACAAGAACGGCACGCTCGACAGTTGGATGAAGTCCACCAAGTCCGACATCTCCGGCGTCACCTCGGACAATGAGCAGGTTGCCCAGTACAACGCGCTGATCGCGGGTGCCAACGAACAGGCGCAGAACTACAAGTACGCCGAAGCGGCCTCCAAACTGCGGGCGGCCAAGCTGATCCTCGACAAGAACCCGCGCCTGCTGCCGGGCATGAGCTCCAACGCGATGTTGGATCTGGTCGCCAAAATCGCCCAGTACGAGATGCGCGCCAAAGTCGCCCCCGGGTCGTCCCAGGTGCCCACACCGGCGCCTCCGCAAGCGAAGAGTCCGGGCAATCCGCCATCGGTCAATTTCATGGCGAACGGCAACGCCAATACAACTCCCGCGCCGGCTCCTCCGCCCGCGCCCGCATTGCCGCCCGTCGTCCCGGCTACGCCCAAGCCGCTGGTCGCTACGGGCGGCGACGTGATCCCGATTCCTGAGGACGCAGTAGACGCGACACCTCCGTCGGCCGCGGGCGGATTACCCGCCGTCGTCGAAGCGCCGATCGGCACGACGCCGGCGGCCCCGCGCCCCGTAGCGCCCCCGCCGGAGCCTGTCGATCCCGCGCCCGTCGCCGAGGCACCCAAATCCCCGTCGTCGGTCGACCTGTCCTCGAACGACCCCGACGCGCTCGCCAAGGCCGGGTGGGACAAGATGCGTGGCGGCGACGTGACCAGCGCCGACCAACTGTTCAAGAAGAGCCTGCAACTGGCTGGCGACCGCGACAAGTCGACGATCGGGCAGGCCGTCCTGCCGGCGTTCGCGCAGCAGCCGCGCGAGGCAATCGCCCGGCTTGAGAAACTGCTCGCCCAGCGCAACGCCCACGCGACGGCGGTGAACCTGGCATCGTTGTACCTCAAGGACAACCCGGTGCGCGCCGCCAAGCTGTTGCGCGATTACCTGGCGACACAGAAATCGATCGACGAGACGACGCTGAACTATCTCGGTGTCGCGCTGCGACAGTCGGAGCAGAAGGCGGGCACGTCGGCCTCGTTCAAGGAACAGACTGCGTTCTACGAGCAGTGCGAAACCAAACTCGCCGCCGCTCACCCCGGGCAGAAGCGCTGGGGCAGCACATGGATCGCGTCGGCCGACGCCGATCGCAAACGCGCCGCGTTGGCGAAGGCGCGGGCGGGAGTCGATACATCGACCAGCGCTCGCCGCAGTGCCGACCTCCGTGCCGATCGCGCCCGTCAACTCCTGAGCGACCGCGCCGCCACCCTTCCCCGCGAGGACGTGATGGCGTTGCGGCAAGCCGAAGCCGAAGCCGAGAAAGCCGCCGCCGATGCCAAGCAGAACGCGGACAAAGCCCAAGCCGACTACGCCGCCCTCGAGCCGCCCCCGCTGCCGGACGCGATCCCCATCGTCGAGCCGTAAGCCCGCTTCAACCGCCCCCGCGATTTCGCCGCGTGTCCCGCCGACTCCAGCGCTGTCCCGTGGATTGCCACACCACCAATATCTTCTGCACCTTGCCAGCTTGTACGTTTGCGTCCTGAAACGCGCGCACCGGCTCCAAGTGTCGAATACGAATGTCGAATAATCATCAGCCCCCGCACTGCGTCTTGAGAACAATACGAGCCGCAAAGATGCGAAGAGCGCGATGATCAACGCGAAGGAAAACACAAAAAGAAATGCGCATTCTTCGCGGCTGCCTTCGCGCTCTTGGCATCTTCGCGGCTCGCCTTGGCATTTGGGCGCGGGTTTCGCACCGAAAACGTATCAGACTTCCCGCGCCGGCAGTTTCACGCATTGCACGCGCAGGATGCCCGGACGCGCACGCAGTTGGTTGACCAGCGCATCGGTCGGTGCCGAGTCGACCTTCAGGACCATCAGCGCGTGGGCCTTGCCGTCGGGCTGGACGTCGCGCGAGATGACCATGTCGGCAATGTTCACCTGGGCGTCGCCGAAGCTCGTGCCGACAGTGCCGATGACACCCGGGCGGTCTTCGTTCTCGATCATGACCATCTGGCCTTCGGGGATCATGTCGACGTTGAAGTTGTCGAAGCGCAGCACCCGGGGCAGGCCGTCCTGATAGACGGTGCCGAGGATGCGGTGCGATTCGCCGGTGCTGCTCTGCACCCGTACACCGACAATATCGCCGACCAGGCCGGCGGGCGGGGTCGGTTCGTTGATCGCGACGAGCTCGATCCCCCGTGTGCGGGCGACGTGCTCGACGTTGATGACATTGACCGGGTCGGTCAGGTGCGGCTTGAGCAGTTCGACCGTCGCCAGGCGCAGCAGCGTGTTGGCGTGCTTCGCCGCCTTGGGCCCGCTGACCCGCAGCGTGATCGTCTTGTACCCGCCGCCGGCGTAAGCCGTCAGCAGGGCGCCGATGCGGACGGCGAGTTTTGCGAACGGGGCTTCGTCCGGCGGCAGGTCGAGCTTGATCCCGCCGGCGTTGACCGCGCCGCGGATTTCGCCGGTCTGCAGGAACGCGACCATCGCCTTGCACGCATCGACGCTGACGGCGGTCTGGGCTTCGTCGGTGCTGGCGCCGAGATGGCAGGTGACGACGGCGTTCTCGCACGAGAACAGCGGGTGATCTTTTGCCGGCGGTTCGGTCTCGAAGACGTCGATCGCGGCACCGGCGATCTTCTTCGCCTTGAGCGCTTCAGCCAGCGCCATCTCGTCGACGACCTCGCCGCGGGCATCGTTGACGACGAGCAGGTTGGGCCGGGCGACGTTGAAGAGCCGCTCCTTATTAAGGAGGTGGCGCGTCTCGGCGCCGCCGGGCACGTGGAAAGTGATGACGTCGATCTGTTTCAGGAACTCGTCGAAATCGCGGACGAGCTTCACTTTGCCGTCCAGCGCGGTGTCCTTGGGATAGAACGGGTCGAAGCCGACGACGTTCATCTCGAACGCCAGGGCGCGGGTCGCGACGGTCTGCCCGATGCGCCCCAGCCCGACGACGCCGAGCGTCTTGCCGGCGAGCTGCGTGCCTTGGTAGGCGCTGCGTTTCTTCCACTCCAGCGCGCCCGACCGCAGCGCCTGGTTGGCGGCGGGAATCTTGCGGGCCAGGCTCATCAATAGCGCCCACGCGTGCTCCGCAGTCGACAGCGTCGAGGCGGCGGCGGTGTTCAGGACGAGGATGCCTTTACCGGTGGCGGCTTCGAGGTCGATGTTGTCGACGCCGACGCCCGCGCGGGCGATCGCCCGCAGCTTGCCCGGATTCGCCAGCACCTTGGCCGTCGCCTTCACGCCCGAGCGGACGATCAATCCGTCATACTCCGGGACGGCGGCGGCGAGTTCGTCTTCGTTAAGCCCGATCTTGACGTCATACGTCACGCCCGAGCTTGTCAAAAATTCGAGTCCTTCTTCCGCCAGCTTGTCGGCCACCAAAATCTTCATTGCATCCTCGGTAAAAGGGATTAAATGGTAAGGGCTACATGCGCTCGACGCAATTCGCCGCCTAAATCGAGGCGTGTGACGTGATGAGTGTAGCGTGACAACGCGGCGCATTTGTCACGAAACACTCATCACGCCACACTCGTCAAGCGCGTTTCACGGTCTGCCATAGCTGCTCCAGCCGCTTTGGGCTCACTTGGACGATCGTCTTGATCTCCTGGGCGAAGAGCTGCAGGCGGAACTCTTCGAGCAGCCAGCGGTATTCGGTCAACGTCGGGTCGATCACGCCGCGTCGGGCGTGGCGGCGGGCGGTGTCTTCGTATTGCTGTTGCAGCGGGCGGATCGCCATCAGGCCGGTGAGGTCCTTGCTCAGGCCGGCGTTCAGCAGCCGGGTCAGGCGCGAGTCGATGCCGCGCAGGTAGCGCGGGAGCTGCTCGAGCTTGTCGCATGGCAGAGTGCTGATCCATCGCTTGGGGAGCAAGGCAGCCAACTGCTTGCGCATGTTGTCGATGTTGTCGACCAGCAACGGCGGATAAGTCCGGTTGAGCAGGCCGGTGAGGGCGCGGTAGCGGTCGAGGACGTCGCCGATGAGCTTGCCGAGGTTTCGAGAAGTCTCGAAGAGCCGCTTCCACGCGCGTCCGCCGCGCTCGGCGAAGGCGTCCTTGGTGCGGACAATGCCGGTCTCGTGATCGAAGAACGCGCGGTCGGCCAGCACCAGCGTCAGGTCTTCCATCATCTCATCGCCCGTGCCGAAGGGGCGGTAGTTCAACCGTAGCGATTCGAGGTTCGGCAGGTCGCGCAGTGTGTGCTTCAGCTCCTTGGCGGTCTCGATCATGAACAGCCGGCGCAGGCCGTTGGGCATGAGCGATGCGGATTGCTCCGGAGAATCGAGCAGGCGCAGGGAGACGGCGTTGCCGCGCTCGACCAGCGTGGGATAGCCGAAGAGCTTGGCGCCGTGGTAATCGACCGGCACGTGCTCGGGCAGGTCGGCGAAATCCCATCGCTGCAAATCATCACGCGTGTAGCGAGGGTCGGTGAGCGACGAGAAACTCTGCTGCACCTTCTGCCCGAGCTTGGCGCGCAGGTCGGCCAGATCGCGACCCTCGGCCAGCGTTTCGCCTTGGGCGCCGATGACGCGGAAGTTCATCGACAGGTTCGGCGCCAGTTGGTCGGCCTGGAAATCGCTTCGCTGGATCACCTGCCCGCTGATCTTCCACAGGATGCCGCCGACATGGTCCACCAGCGCGCCAACGCCGAACGGCGGCAGCCTGGCGAGCACGGCGTCGGTCGTCTGATTCACCGGAACGAACAGCGTCCGCAATCGCTTGGGCAGCGAGCGGATGAGTTCGTCGACTTTGGGCTTCACCATCCCCGGCACCAGCCACTCGGCGCGGGCGTCGGGAATCTGCGCCAGCACGTTCAGTGGGACGACCGCGGTGATGCCGTCGTTATCTTCGCCGGGCTCAAAGCGGTATTCGAGCGGCAGCTTCACGCCGTCGAGGGCTAATACGTCTGGGAACTCGCGCGTCATGGTCGCGCGCAATTCTGTACTGTGGGCAGGATGCCCACAGTACGAATCAGCGATCAGCTCCCTATCTGTGAGCTCCAGCTCGTGCGAGTTGCTGCCTTGGCCGCGCTTTGCCCATTGGTCGAAGGTGGGGCCGGAGAAGACGAGCGGGGGGATGCGCGTTTCAAAGAACTTCTGTCGCGTCTCGAGATCGCCGAGCAGATCGCGGCGGCGGAGTTTTTCCTGCCACGATTCGATCTCGCGGATGCGCTGCTTGTTCCGCACCAGCGCCGGGTGGTCGGTGCGGAAATCGCCGAGCACCAAGGCGTGATGGATGAACAGTTGCCGCGACTGCACCGGATCGATCGGCCCGAAGTGTACGCTGCGCCTCGGGACCAGCAGCAGGCCGTAAAGCGTGACCTTTTCGAGCGCGTGGACGTGGGCGGTCTGCGAGACCCAGTGCGGCTCCCAGTGGTGCCGCTTCACCAGATGCATTGCGGCGCGTTCGATCCATTCGACGCGCACGGGCGCGACGGTGCGGACATAGAGCCTGGTGGTTTCAATCAGTTCTGCGCCCATGATCCACAGCGGACGGCTCTTAAACAGTGCCGAGCCGGGCCAGATGGAGAACTTCGTGCTGCGGGCGCCGGTGAAGCCGCCGGCTTCTGCTTTCATTGCGACATTGCTTAACAGTCCGGGGAGCAGCGCGCGGTGGATCGCGTCGCGCCGTGGCGCGGGGAACGGATCAGGGGGCGCGGGCTCTTCATCTTCACGCCGGGGCAACGCCCCGGTTTCTAGCGGTCGCGCGGGTGTACGCTCGGAGCCGGGGCGTTGCCCCGGCGTGAGGGGTTGGCGCGGGTGTGTACCGCGCGCCAGCGGACGGATCGCTCCCGCGCGGTCGCTCCACGGCGCGATGTCCACCATGTCGCACAGTTGCTGGTGTACGTCGCTCCACTCGCGAAACCGCAGGTAGTGAACAAAGTTGGCCCGGCACCATTTGCGGAAGCCGCTGTTGCTCAGCTCATGCTGTTTGGCGCGGAGCGTGCGCCAGAGCTTGAGGATCGAGATGAAATCGCTCTGGTCGTCGCGAAACTTGGCGTGCGACTGGTCGGCGGCATCCTGCTGGTCGCCGGGGCGCTCGCGGGCGTCCTGCGTGGAAAGGGCGGCGGCGATGACGACGATGTCTTCGACGCACTCCTCGTCCTGCCCGCCGACGATCATCCGGCCGACACGCGGGTCGACCGGGAGCCGCGCCAGCCGCTTGCCGATCGGGGTGAGATTGTCCTCGTCGTCGATTGCGCCGATCTCGTGCAGCGTCGCCAGGCCGTCGCGGATCTGCCGATAGTCGGGCGGGTCGAGGAAGGGAAAGTCCTCGATCTTCCCCAGCCGCAGCCACATCATCTGCAGGATGACGCTGGCAAGGTTGGTGCGGAGGATTTCGGGATCGGTGTACTTCGGGCGCTCGAGGTAATCCTTCTCCGAGAACAGCCGCACGCACACGCCCGGCTTGACGCGCCCGCAGCGTCCCTGGCGTTGGTCGGCCGACG
>JBBRFH010000006.1:0-31502 GCA_038224615.1 Tepidisphaerales bacterium | reverse complement strand
GGCAATGAACCCGTTTTCCTTCCTGGCAGAGGTAACCGCGCCCGTGGCTGATGCCGTCGCGCACGCCGGCAAGACGACGCCGGAGAAAGCGATCGTCACCGCCTGCTTCCTGTTCGCGTGTGCGTGCTTCGTGCTGTCGCTCAAGTGGCTCAGCGCGCCGTCGACGGCGCGCAAGGGCAATCACATCGGCGCGCTGGGTATGACGATCGCCATCGTCGGCGCCCTGTTGTCGGCCGGCGTTGTGCAATACCAGTGGATCATCCTGGGTCTCGTCCTGGGCAGTGCGGCGGGCATCCCGCTGGCGCTGCTGATGCCGATGACCCACGTCCCGCAGCGAACCGCGCTCTCGCACGCCTTCGGCGCGCTGGCGGCGGCGCTGGTCGGTACGGCCCACTACTACATGGATTTCAGCTTCGCCGACACCTCTGCGGTGACCATGGGCATCCTGGCGCTGGAAGTGCTGCTCGGTGCGCTGACCTTCACCGGTTCGCTCATGGCGTTCGGCAAGCTGCAGGAGTGGCTGCCGACTCGGCCGATGACCTACAAGGGTCAGAACATCGTCAACGTCAGCGTGCTGATCGCAGCGCTGCTGTGCGGCGGGTTGCTGGCGTGGCACCCGGACATGACGTGGCTGTTCCCGATTCTCATCGTCCTGTCGCTGGCGTTCGGCGTCATGCTGATCCTCCCGATCGGCGGCGGCGACATGCCGACGGTCATCGCGCTCTTGAACAGCTACGCCGGCATGAGCGCGTCGCTGATGGGTTTCGTCCTCAACAACAAGCTGCTGATCGTCGCCGGTGCCCTTGACGGGGCCAGCGGTTTTGTCCTCTCGATCATCATGTGCAAGGCGATGAACCGCTCGTTCACCAACGTGCTGTTCGGTGCGTTCGGACAGGTTCAGCCGCCCAGCGTGCAAGGCGAGAAGAAGCCCGTCAAATCGACGACCGCCGAAGAAGCGGCCCAGATCCTCGAGGTGGCCCACAAGGTCATCATCGTCCCCGGCTACGGCATGGCGGTCGCGCAGGCCCAGCACAAGGTCCGCGAGATGTACGACCAGCTCACCAAGCGCGGCGTGGACGTGCGCTTCGCGATCCACCCCGTCGCCGGCCGCATGCCCGGGCACATGAACGTGCTGCTCGCCGAGGCGGAGATTCCGTACGACAAGCTCTCTGAGATGGATGACATCAACGGCGACTTCCCGCAGGCCGACGTCGCGCTGGTGATCGGTGCCAACGACGTCGTCAACCCCGCCGCCCGTCACGACAAGGGAAGCCCGATTTACGGCATGCCGATCCTCAACGCCGACCTCGCCAAGACCATCTTCGCCATCAAGCGTTCGATGAACCCGGGCTTCGCCGGCATCGACAACGAGCTGTATACGCTCGACCAGACCCTCATGCTTTTCGGCGACGCGAAAGTGGTCGTCGGTTCAATCGCCAAGGAACTGGCCGACCTCGACTGACGCACCTTTTGAAGCTCACCCGAGATGTTGACGGAGCCAACTGCCGCAAAGCAGTTGGCTCCGGTCGTTTGTCGACCCCGCCCGGAAGATGGCCGCGAAGGTGCGAGGAGCGCGAAGACGAACGCGAAGAAGACGAAGCGAAGTAACCGCAGATTACGCAGATTACGCAGATTGCGGATGATCAAATCTGCGTAATCTGCGGTTTCAAACTCTTCTTCGTGTGTACCTTCGCGCTCATCGTTTCTTCGCGGTTCGCATTGCACGGATTCGCCCGGATCGCAAGGGGGCCTGTGACGCTTCGTCGCAGCAGCATTTTGTAATGGAATGGTTTGGCGGAACGAGTCATCGTAGGCAGTGGGAAGCGGGGTGCCTTCGCCACAATGCACATCGACGACGGCACACGCGGACACATGTCTGCCGTTTAGGTGTGCGAGGAGGTTGTCATGTCCAACAAGCTGCTTTTCGAGGCCGTTCAGTCGTACCTGGCGGCGCATCGCTATCTCCAGGAATGCCAAGGCCGTGGCGCCTGTGAGTGTATGTCGGAGCAGCGCGTCCATGAGGCGCGCCGGCAACTGGAAGAGCAACTTTCCCAGGACGCCGAAGCCGACACCGACCGTGACGTGCAGCAACCCGCCGGCGCGCCGGGGGACGAGGGCCGTCGTTCACCCGTGAAAACGATCCTGGTCGCGATCAAGGATCTCGACACCGACGCACCCGCCGTCGACACCGCCGGTGCCTATGCACGGGCGATGGGGGCGAAGGTCGTGCTGATGCATGTGGTCGAATCGTCGTTCGAGTCCACGCCCGAGGCCGGCTATGCGTCGGTCGAGATGCTGCAGTACTGGCGGTCGAATGCGACCGACATGCTGATGCAGGCGAAATTCCGTCTGCCCGCGAGCGTGCCCAGCGAAACGCTCGTCCGTGAAGGGTCGCCGGCCGGCGTGGTGATGACCGAGGCCACTCGGATCGACGCCGACCTGATCGTGCTCGGCGAGCGTGGCGGGGGCCGGTGGGCGCACTTCCTCACCTCGGGCACCGCCAGCGCTGTCATCCGTACCGCCGCCTGTCCGGTGCTGGTCGTGAACCGTTACGCCCGCACCGAGCCGGTGCAGGCGTCGGCTTCCGATGCGGTCGCCTTTAGCCCGACGCTGGAGACGAATCCGTCGCGCTGAGTGACGGCGAGCCATTCCCGATGGTGGAGGTCGCAGGGGGGTGCAGAACCGGCGAGCCGCAGGAGGATCGCCCGCCTGCGCGCCGACGACCAGCCGCCGGCGTCTGCGTGAACGCGTACTTACTTGAGTAAGGGGACGTGTACCGCATCCGCCACTCTTAACAACGTGTCGATGGTCGGATTTGGCTCGGCGTCGTTAAAGAGCCGGGACAGATTCGGCTTGGCGATGCCGGATCGGCCGGCGACCTCGTCGAGCGTCAGACAGAGTTCTTGTTGAGCTTTCTTCAGGGCTTCGATCGCCTTCACTATTCGTTGACGCCGGGCCAGATGCTGTCGACCCTTCTCGATAATGGCCGGCTTCTCCGTCTCGACGACCGTTCTTAGGCGACGGATTTCCGCAAGCCTCGCCGTCGTCAGAGCGGGATGTGTGGAGCGCTTTGCCATGGTTCATTCCTCAACGTCGTATGCCGTGATCGGGAAGACGCAAAGTTCATCCAGCGGATCGTAAATCACCGCCAGATAGCGACCCGAAGCAGTGTGCCCGAACGCAATGGGCCCGAACGCAATGGGCTTGCCGGTACTTCTGCTGATATCGGTCGATTCAACGTGGGCGAGGACCTAATCGACTTCCTCCGGTTTCACCCGATTCCGAGCGATGTGCGCCCGGTCTCCTGGTCCCAGATCGCGACCAACATGTTATCATAATAGATAACAAACGAGGGGATGTCAACGCGTCACGCCGCAGTGCTTGGTACCTCACAGTTGCGCCGGCGTTTTGCGTGGCGTTACCGGCACGACAGGTAACGCGCCCGGGCCAGATCGTGATCGCGCCGGGCGCTTTCGTAATCGAATGCGGCGCTGTCGATGGCCGATCGCGCGGCGCTGGCGTCGCGGGCGGAGGCGTCCTGGGAAGCGGCAACCTGGGCGCGATCGCGACGCGTCTGCTCGAGTTGCGCGACGGCGGTGTTGTAGCGGCCGATCACGGTGTCGGCGGCGGTGAGCGCGGGGCGGGTCTCGGCGACGGCGCGATCGAGATTCGCCTGCGCCGCAGCCTGGGCGTCACGCGCCGATTGCAGTTGGGCGTTTGAATCGGCCATCTGCGGATCGGCGGGCAAGCGCTTGCGGAACTCGGCGACGGTGTCGTCCACCGTAATCTTCGAGGCCGCGAAGGCATCGTGTGCGGCGGACAGCCCGTTGTCGTTCGCCAGCGCCTGGCGCTCGGCTTCCTGCACCGCTGACTTGGTGTCGAGCCAGCGCTGGCTGGCGTCGGCGAGCACCGTTGGGTCGGTCTGCGGATCGGCGCGAAGCAGCTCGATCGAGCGCTGCGCGTTGTCGGCGACACGGCGCTTGTCCTGGTAGGCCGGTTGTTGCGCCAGCGCCGCCAGCACGCGCTGTTCTTCGGCCGACACGCGCTGCGCGCCATCTTCGACGGCCTTGATCAGTGCGAGATTCTGCGGCCTTTGCATGAACTGCTGCTCGACACTCAGCGCGATTTTCGTCCACTGCTGCTCGGCCGACGCGACGGCGGACTGCGACTGGCCGAGCGTGGCCTGCAGCGCGGCTTGCTGCTGCAGGATGGCGTCACGCTGCGCGCCCAACTCGCGCGCCTGCGGCTCGAGCGTAGCGACGGCGCGCGCCAAATCGGCGTCGGTGGCGTTCAATCGCGCCAGGTCGCGGGCGACACTGTCCTGCGCGGTGGCGGCCGACGCGTAGGCGCTGTTGGCCTGGTCGAGACTCCACCCCGCCGACTGCATCCGGCGCTCGGCGTTCGCGAGCAGCGCGTAGGTGAAGTTGATCTCCTGCTGACGACGCTCCCGCTCACGATCCCAGTCACGATCATTGTTGCGGTCGCGGCCTTGGTCCCAGTTGCGGTCGTGATCCTTGTCGCGATCCCGGTCTTTCTCGGCGTCGCGCTCCTTGTCGCGGCGAGCCTCGGCGTCCTTCCGATCGTCGGCGCGCTCCTTGTCGCGCTGCGCGTCGCGGACACGGTCGGCCTCGGCCTTGCGCCGTTGCTCCTGATCGCCGGCCACCTTTTCCTGTTGCGCCGCCCGTTCACGTGCCGCTTGCTCGCGCGCCGCCTGGTCTTTATCGGAGAGCACTTCGCGGCGCTGCTTGCGCGCGGCGTCGGCGCGCTGCTCGGCGTCGGCCTTCGCCTCTTCGGCGGCTTTGCGCGCCTTGTCGGCTTGCGCCTGCGCCTGCGCGTCGCGTTGCGCGTCGCGCTGTTGTTGCTCTGCCCGCTGCTGTTGCTGTTTCTGTTGCGCCTCGCGATCGCGCTGCTGCGCGGCGTCGGCGGCTTCGCGCTCGCGCGACTTGTCGCGCTGCTGATCCCGTTCGCGCTGCCGTGCCTGCTGGTCCTTTTCCTGCTCCGCGGCGCGGTCGCGCGCCTGCTTCTGCTCGCGCGCCTGCTGATCCTGCTGCGCCTTGCGATCGCGATCGGCCTGAGTGGAGCGATCGCGATCGGCCTGTGTGGCGCGATCGCGCTCCTGGGCGTCGGCTTGTTCCCGTTCCTTGGCGGCGCCCTGCTCGCGGCGCTCGGCGGCGCGCTGACGCGCTTCGTTGGCGGCCTGGTCGCGCGCGGCAGCCTGATCGCGCGCCGCGGCACGCTCGCGCTCCTGCTGGGCAGATTTGTCGCGATCTGCCTGCGCGGCGCGATCCCGCTCCTGAGAGGCGGCGCGGTCGCGGGCGTCCTGCTCTTGTTGCTGGCGCTTGGTGTCGTCCGGGTTCTGCTGGTCGCGGTCGCGCCGGCGGTCCGTATCCGCCGCGCCCGCGCGCGCCGTCCCCGGCACCCCGCAAGCCAGGAGACTGGCGCCAAGCGTCATCGCGGCAATCGACTTGATGAGCGGCGTTCCCATATCCACTTCCTCACCCCACCAGACACATGGCCTACCCGCTTGTTGGGCTTGATTCTAGCGCTCCTGTCGTGCCAAAGCAGACCCGACTGCCCCTTGCGGCCATTCGCGCAACGCCTCGGCGCGGCAATCTGAGGAAAAATATGCGGATTGCGAGCCGCCGTGCAGGGGGCGTTGCGCGAATCGGGTCGGAATCGCGCAACCGGCCTGTACTTATAGGAGACACTGCGCGCCGTGAGACCGATCGCATCCCATACCCGACCCGATGTTGCACCCGATGTTACACCTGTGCAGGGGTGTCACATTGCGTACACGTCTAAAAACCGCGTTAGCGCAGTCGAAAAGCGGGTTTTTGGCGCGAAGCATGTAGCAGAATGTGACAGGTGTGCGCGCTCGCGGATGATGCAGGTGCGCCCCGTCGCGCGGAGGGGCACCGGATCGGGGTGCGGGAGGCGATGGGGGGTGGTGCGCCTTGTCGCACCCTTGGGGTGGGCGCTTACGCGTGCTTGCTGGGGTACAGGCCCGTCGCTACCATCCCCCGTTCTCGACCGTTGGAGCGTGGTGTTTCGCTGCGCTCTGCGACGGGTGACGGGATTGCAAGGCACGAATCGCAGACACGGAATCGCACACACGACTGAACGAGGAGACCGCCCCATGCCGGCCACTGGACGTATTTCGCAGGTCATCGGCTCGACCTTTGACGCAGAGTTTCCGGAAGATCAGCTTCCTTCGATCTACAACGCTGTCAAGGTCGACACCGGCGACTACAAACTTGTCGGCGAGGTGCAGCAGCACCTGGGCGGGGGTCGCGTCCGCGCGATCGCGCTCGGTTCGACCGACGGGCTGAAGCGCGGCGTCGATGTCGTCGACACCGGCGGACCGCTGACGGTGCCCGTGGGCAAGGAGACGCTTGGGCGCGTCTTCAACCTGCTGGGCGAACCGATCGACATGCGTGGTCCATGCGCCGCCACCGAGCGCCGTCCGATCCACCGCGATGCGCCTCCCTTCACCGACCTGACCCCCAAGGCCGAAGTCTTCGAGACCGGCATCAAGATCATCGACCTGCTCACCCCCTTCATCCGCGGCGGCAAGTCGGGGTTGTTCGGTGGTGCAGGGCTTGGCAAGACGGTCGTCATCCAGGAACTGATCGCCCGTATCGCCCAGCAGCACGGCGGATACTCGGTGTTCGCCGGCGTGGGTGAACGCACCCGCGAAGGCACCGACCTGTGGATGGAAATGCAGGAAGCCGAGATCGGCAAGACCGGCAAGCACGTCATCGACCAGACCGTCATGGTCTTCGGCCAAATGAACGAGCCGCCGGGCTCGCGTCTGCGCGTCGCGCTAAGCGCGCTGACGATGGCCGAGTACTTCCGCGACGAGACCGGCGCCGACACGCTTTTGTTCATCGACAACGTCTTCCGCTTCACGCAGGCCGGCTCTGAAGTGTCCGCGACGCTCGGGCGTATGCCCAGCGCCGTCGGTTATCAGCCGACCCTGGCGACGGAAATGGGCCAGCTCCAGGAGCGCATCACCAGCACGAAGAACGGCGCCATCACGTCCGTGCAGGCCGTCTACGTCCCCGCCGACGATCCCACCGACCCGGCCCCGGCGAACGCGTTCGCCCACCTGGACGCGTTCATCTACCTCGAGCGCTCGATCGCCTCGAAGGGCATCTACCCTGCGGTCGATCCGCTTGCCTCATCGAGCCGCGCGCTCGACCCGGCGATCGTCGGCGAAGAGCACTACCGCGTCGCCCGCAAAGTGCAGACGATGCTGCAGCGCTACCGCGATCTGCAGGACATCATCGCGATCCTGGGCGTCGACGAACTCTCCGAAGAAGACAAGCTGATCGTGAGCCGCGCCCGCAAGATCGAGCGTTTCTTCAGCCAGCCGTTCTTCGTCGCCGAGCAGTTCACCGGCTTCCCCGGCGTCTACACCAGCCGCGAAGAAACGATCAAGAGCTTCGACGCCATCGTCTCCGGCCAGGCCGACGACATCCCCGAACAGGCCTTCCTCTACGTCGGCGACCTCGAAGCCGTCCGCGCTAAGGCGGCGAAGATGAAGTAAGGGCTGCATGAAACTCCCGAACGCTGAGCGTGCGGTGATCGACGACCGCAAACTCTTCGAGTACGTGCTGAGTCCGAATCATCCTCATGGTCGGACGCATGCCGCGTTGTTCGAGCGGCTGCTCGGGATCACACGCGCCAACGCGGACGTTCTTCGCCGTGCCCTTCAGCAAGCCGCCACCAGTGCGGACGCGATCGAGCAACCCGACGAGGGATTCGGGACAAAATACGAGATTCGCTTTTCACTGGACGGACCACGTGGAAGCTATAAAGTATTGAGTGTGTGGATCATTGACCGCGACATCGGTGAAGCGATCCCGCGACTCGTAACGGCGTACATCGAATGAGCGAGAACACCAATAGTATCAACGAGCTCGATCTGGTCGCGCTGACGACCTCGTTGACATCCCAGTCGCTGCCCGCCGGACAAACCGGAACGGTTGTCCACGTTCACGGGCACGGTGAAGCGTTTGAAGTTGAGTTCCCGCTCACGCCGCGCCGTTCGGTCGTTACGACGGTTCGTCCTGAACACCTCCTTAAATTGCACGGCCTGCCTGTACTTAAAGCGAGCTGAGGCAGCTTCTCTCCAGAGCGACCGCAGCCGGCACACGCCGCCCTCACCCGCTTCGACGCAGGGTGACGGCTCCTATAGCACGCGCGAAGGCACCCTCAATCTCTTCGACGCCATCGTCTCCGGCCAAGCCGATGACCTTCCCGAGCAAGCCTTCCTCTACGTCGGCGACCTCGAAGCCGTCCGCACTAAGGCCGCGAAGATGAAGTAGCGGATCGTTTCCAGTGCGAACAAGAAAGCGCCGCGATTTCCTCCCCCGCCGATCGATCGAAGTGCCACCACCTTGAGGTTCTATGAATATGGTCGAATCACTCGAATTTCGAAAGTTCCTCAGTGGCGTCGTGGAAGTCGTGTCCGGTGGCGGGCAAGTTACGATTGTCGGCGATGGCGCGGCTAACCGGATCAGGATTAGCCAGTTTGTAAGCGAGGATGGATCGCCCAGTGGTGGATTCACGATCACCGCCTTCGCGGGCACGACACTGGTCGTTGACGGCCAGCCGGTGGGCACATCGTTCACGTCCGGGCGGGGTGACATAACTTCCGCGTTCGTCACGAAGCCGCTCGCGATTTCGCTTGGCGGAGGCGGCGACCGTGTGGATGTTGAACACTTCACGCCCGCCGAGCGGCTCTTCGTTGATCTCGGTACCGGCGGCGACGGTGACGACCGAATTTCGTTCAGCGGCGGATGCACAAACCTGACGGTGTTTCCTGGCATCGGTCGGGACGGGGTGGCAATCAGGGGCGACCCGGTAGCATTCCCACGCGATGGGCGCGTGAGCATCGCCGGGCGGCTGCAAATCCAAGACACCCAGGGACCGACGAGCGTATCGCTCCTGGCGGTGGATCTCACGCAGGCGGCATCAATTGTTACGGGAAACAGTGTCGATCGCGTCACCTTGGACCGCTGCTCTTTTCGCCGACCTCTGGTACTAACAACGCACGGCGGCAATGACGTGCTGATCGGCATCAGTAACCGCTTTCGCGCGGGAGGCATAGTGGCCCCGGGTGCAGGCAATGACTTCGTGCAAGGCTTTGACGAACTTCTTTGAGGAGCAGTTCACAGGTTTTGCGGGCGTGAGCTTCGACGCCATCGTCAGCGGCAAAGCCGACGACGTTCCGGAGTCCGCCTTCATGTACGTCGGCGGCCTCGACTCGGCGCGGGAGAAGGCCAAGAAGCAGCAGTAACGCGACCGGGGGCTTCGGCGTCACTAACAGAAGAGCGACGTGAGCCGGGTATTCTTGCCCGGCTCGCGTCACGCATATAGGTCAACACCATGGGGGTGCGGCGTCATTGGGGTCGCAAGCGCCAAAAAGGCGACCCAATTCCACTGGGCTGGCCGGGTAAAATAGCCGCAGGGCAGTTCCGGCTGGCAATTTTGCCGTTGTTGGGTGCTAGTGTCGGTGGAAATGCTTTGTTTTCCAAAGTTAAGGGGTCGTATCGTGAAAAATGCGCCGTACCAAGGCCATGAGTTGACGTGTTGCCCGCCCATCGAGTCGCTGGAGGCGCGTCGGCTGTTCGCAGTCGTGGGGGAGATTTACACGGTTCCGGAGAATCCGCGGCAGATCACCCCCCTCAACGGCGACTGGAAGTTCAGCCTGGACGCGGGCGGATCGGCGCAGGGCATTGCGGTCAACGATTCCGGCTGGCAGTCGGTCAATCTTCCGCACACGTGGAACGGCTTTGACGCGCAGGACGGCGGCAGCAACTACCGCCGCGGCATCGGCTGGTATCGCAAGACAATCACCGCGCCCGTCGATACTGCCGGCGACCGCTACCAGCTTCAGTTCAACGGCGCCAGCCTTGTCACTAAGGTGTACATCGACGGGCAACCGGTCGGGCAGCATGCCGGCGCGTTCGGCGGCTTCAGCTTCGACGTCACCTCCGCGCTTGCCGACGGACTGCCGCATGTACTGGCGATCGCGTGCGACAACACCGCCAACTACACGAAAACCGTCGCCCCTTCCGACGGCGCCGATTTCAACGTCAATGGCGGGCTCTACCAAGACGTGTCGCTGGTGGCGGTCGAGCCGCAACACGTGGCGCTCGACAACAGCGGGTCGAGCGGCGTGTTCTTCACCACGCCCAGCCTCGACGCGCTGCAGGCGGCGATCCAGGTCAAGACTGATCTGGCCAACGACGGCGACGCGCGCAATCTGCTCGTCGACAGCATCCTGGTTGACCAATCCGGTACGGTCATCTCCGATACCGTGACGACGCAGTTGCTCGACGCCGGCACTTCGGCCGACGTGACGCAGAGCAGCACCGTCGACAATCCGCACCTGTGGAACGGTGTGAAGGACCCGTATCTCAACGACCTTTACGTCGAAGTGCGCGATGCCGACACCGGCGAACTGCTCGACCTGGTACACCAGCGGGTCGGCTTTCGCTCGTTTCAGATCGACCCCAATCAGGGTTTCATCCTGAACGGCCAACCCTACGACTTGCACGGCGGCATGTACCAGTTGGACCGGCGGAACAAGGGCTGGGCGATCTCCGGCGACGACATCCGCGCCGACATCGCCGTCATCAAGAACCTCGGTGCCACGGTCGTCCGCACCCACTACCAACTGCCCGCGCTGTTCGGCGACCTGGCGGATGAAGCGGGACTGGTCGTGCTGAACGAAGTGCCGTTCAACGGTTCGGGCAACCGCGCGATGACCGTCTTCGCCGACGATTTCCTGGCGAACTACAAGCAGCAGATGCAGGCGCTGGTGCTGCAGAACTACAACCGCCCGTCGGTCGTCTCCTGGGGCATCTACAACGAACTCACCGACAATCAGGCCAACCGCGATCTCGTCGCGGCGATGGTGGCGTTCACGCACTCGATTGATCCGGCGCGGGTCACCACCGGCGCGAGCTGGACCGACCGCATCGGCGCGATGGAGCCGCTGACGGACGTGATCGCGTACAACGAGTACAAGGGATGGTTCAACGGATTGGTGACCGACCTCGGCCCGCTGCTCGACACCCTGCACGCCGCGGCGCCGAATCTACCGATCGGCGTCAGTGAGTTCGGCGCGGGCGGAAATCCGGCGCAGCACGGCAATCTGTCCAATGTCTCGGCGCATGGCTACACGCACTCGGAGGAGTACCAGAATCAGCTTTACGAGCAGACTTGGAGCCAGCTCGCCAGCCGCTCGTTCCTGTGGGAAAAGACGCAGTTTCTTCTCTTCGATACCGCCAACGACGGCAACACGACGGGCAATTCGCCGGGCGTGAGCGACTACGGCCTGATCAACCAGGACCGGAGCATCAAGAAAGACACCTACTTCTATCTCAAGGCCAACTGGTCGGCCGATCCGGTGCTCTACCTGACGAGCCGGCGCTGGACCAACCGCACGGCGGCGGTCACCGACATCAAGGTGTATGCCAATGTCGAAGTGCCGCAGCTCTATGTGAACGGCGTTCTCGTCGGCGCCATGCAATCGATCGGCAATGCCGTGTACAGCGTGCCGACGTACACGCTCGCGGCCGGCAAGAATGTCATTACTGTCACCGGCACGCGGGACGGGCAGACGTACACCGACACCGCGACGTGGACATACGGCAGCTCGTCCGGAGGCGGCGGAACTTCGGTGCCCACGCCTACGCCGGTCGAAGGCCAGCAGATCTTTCAGGCCGAGAACGCCACGCTCTCCGGCGGGACCGTGAGGGCGGCGAATCACAGCGGCTATACCGCAGACGGCTTCGCCGACTACAGCGGCAACGCGTCGGCCGTGCAGTGGACGCTCAGTTGGCCGGCGGCGGGGCAGGCCAAGCTCGACTTCCGCTACGCCAACGGCGCCACCGCGAGTCGCCCGCTGACGGTCTATGTCAACGGCGTAAGCGTCGGATCGGTGGCGTGCGCGCCGACAGGAAGCTGGCAGACGTGGAAGACCGTTTCGCTGACCGTCTCGCTTAAGACGGGCAGCAACACCATCAAGGCGGTCGCAGGATCGGTCGGCGGGGCGAATGTCGACTCGCTCACCATCACCCCCACGTCGATCGCGCCGCCTCCCCCTCCGCCGGCGTCGACGGGTTCGATCAGCGGCTTCGTCTTTGACGACTCCGACAACGATGGCGCGTTCGATGAGACCGAAACCAAGCCCAGCGGCCGAACTGTCTTCCTCGACGCCAACAACAACGGCAAGTTCGACAGCGGCGAAGCCAGCACTACCACCGATGACGTCGGCGCGTTCAGCTTCGCCAACCTCGCCGCCGACACGTACCGCGTGCGCCAAGTGCTTCCGTCCAGCACTGCCTACAGCACGCCGTTGGCCGACGTGGCACTGGCGAGCGGACAGGTGTTCGGCAGCGTGGTGATCGGCACCAAGGTCAGCACCACGCCGCCCCCGCCTCCTCCGGCGCCGACGGGCACCATCAGCGGCTATACCTTCAATGACAGCGACAAGGACGGCGTTCTCGACAAGACCGAATCCAAGGCATCCGGTAAGACGGTCTTCCTCGACACCAACAACAACGGCAAGCTCGACTCCGGTGAGAAGAGCCTCGTCACCGACTCCAGCGGAGCCTTCAGCTTCGGCGGGCTGATTGCAGGGACGTACTCTGTCCGCCGTCTATTCCCGTCGGGTTACAGCTATTCCACCCCGCTTCGCAACCTCAACCTGGCGGCGGGGCAGGTGCTCGGCGGGGTGACGATCGGCAGTAAGACGCTGTGAGTGGACCCGCCATTTTGCTGCCCGAGTGTGGTATAGCGACGCGGGAGCCGCTTTAAAAGGATGCTCCGGCACGCCCGGGGGGTACGATAGGGACTCAACGGGGCTGTCGTCTCCGTTAAATGGTGAACTATGCTGAGATCGCGGAGCCATCCGTACCGCCTGCAAGCCGTCCTGCTCGAAACATTCGAGTCGCGCCACCTGTTCGCGAGCGTCGGCGTGACCGTCGATCTGAGCACCGCGTACCAGACGATCGACGGTTTCGGCACGGCTCAGTACGGCACCACGTTCGGGTTTTACGAGACCGATGCCTACCAGCAGATGTATTTCAGTGATCTCGGTGCGTCGATGCTGCGGATCGCACTTCCGTTTGAAGCGCTGACGGCGGCACCGAACGACTACGCAACGCCGGTCGTGCTCGGCGACGATCTGCAGGCGAACATCGACAAGTTCGACTTCGCTTATCCCAAGCTCGCGAGCTTCGGCGCCGTCGCCGCCGCCAGCAAGACCAAGGCGCTGGCAAACGGCGGGGGGTTCAAGCTCTTCGCTTCGATGTGGACGCCGCCGCACTGGATGAAGGGGGAAGAGGTCGATCCCCAAACCGGTCAGCCGAACGGCACGCAGCCGCAGGTCGTCCTCGGCAGCACCGGCTGGTGGTCGTCGGCCGGCGGAAGCCTTATCGACACGCCCGCCAACCTCGAGCAGTACGGGCGCTATGTCGCGGCGTATGTGAAAGGATTTGAGCAGTCGTTCGGCGTGGCGCTCGACGCGATCAGCATCCAGAACGAGCTCGCCTTCCACGAACCCTACAGCAGTTGTGTCTATTCGCCGTCGCTTTACGTCAAGGCGCTGAAGGCGGTGGGCGCGGCGTTCGAGCACTACGGCATCACGACCAAGCTCATGGGGCCCGAGGACGTCGGCGTCGGCTCGACGTCGAGTCCGCAGGTTCTCCAGCGCCAGATGTCGTACATCAACGCCATCCGCAACGACCCCGAGGCCAACGCGCTGCTCGGCGGTTATGTGATTCACGGCTACGCCTACGACGGCGTCTCGACCAATCGCTCGCCGGCGCAGTGGGCCAACTACTGGTCGCAGATCAAGGCCGACGGCAAGCACTCCTGGGAAACCGAAACCTCTGGCGAGGCGCAGACCTGGGCCGGCGGGCTGCTGCTGGCGCAGAACGTGCAGGACGCACTCACCCAGGGCAACGTCAGCGCGTGGTTCTATTACCTCGCGGCGCGCAGCGCGACGTCGACCTCCGCCGAAGCGCTGACCGTTGGCACCGACACGACCACGCCGAAGTACGTCGCCGCCAAGCATTTCTTCCGCTACGTGCGGCCGGGCGCCCAGCGCGTCGAGGCCGTCTCGTCCGACACCGCGGGTGTCTACGTCAGCGCCTTCTCACGGGCGGCCGACCAGACGCTGACGACGGTGATGATCAACGCGTCGACGCAGCAGCAGGACGTCACGCTCTCAGTCGTCGGCGGCAAAACGGTCAACCACTACAACGTCGCGTACCTCAGCACCAGCGGCGCGCTCTGGCAGGCGATCACGCCGACCTTCACTATCGACGGCATGGCGAAGCTGACGCTGCCAGCGGGCAGCATGCTGACGCTGCAGGGCGTGCAAGTCGCGGCTCCGCCGGTTTCCACCGTCACGCTTCAAGCCGAAGCCGCTGCGCTCTCAGGCGGGACCGTGAAGGCGACGAATCACACCGGCTACACCGGCACCGGCTTCGCCGACTACTCGGGCAACGGGTCGGCGGTGCAGTGGACGCTCAACTGGTCCGCTGCGGGCCAGGCCAAGCTCGACTTCCGCTACGCCAACGGCGGCACCGCCAATCGTCCGCTCACGGTCTCGGTGAACGGTGTCAGTGTCGGAACGATCGCGTGTGTGCCAACCGGCAACTGGGACACTTGGAAGACCGTATCGCTCACCGTCGCGCTGAAGGCCGGCAGCAACACGATCAAGGCCGTGGCAGGCGCGGCAGGGGGCGGCAACGTTGATGCGCTTACGGTGACATCGACGACGATTACGCCCCCGACCGGCGATACCGGCGTCATCAGCGGGTATGCCTTCAACGACAGCGACAAGGACGGCGTGCTGGACACCAACGAGTCGAAAGCCGCCGGCAAGACGATCTACCTCGACACCAACAACAACGGCAAGCTCGACGCCGGCGAGAAGACTCTCGTCACCGACACCGCCGGCAACTTCAGCTTCACCGGTTTGGGTGTTGGCACCTATCACATCCGCCGGGCATTTCCGACGGGATATGCCTCGAGCACGCCCCCGCGTGATTTCACGCTGACGGCGGGGCAGGTGATCAGCGGCGTGGCGATCGGTTCCAAGACCCTCTGACGACCGGATTTATGAGTCGGCATGGTCTGAAACGGCTGCCCGCTTCGCGTCCCAAAGGGGCGGAACGCGAGAGCAACCCGGGCCCGTCGTCAAAAAAAGTCGATGCAGATCGCATAAATAACTGTTCATAGCCGGTGGCATTGGGGTACGCTGGGGCTGTTCTCGGTTGTCCTCAGCTTTTGCTACCACTACCCATGACGAAGTTCCCGAATTACCCGGCGCATTTTCCCCCAGAGCATTCGCCGGCGGTGCTGTGCAACGCCCGATTGGTTCCGGGCCGCAGGCGCGTATTGGCTCGGGCGGCAGCCAAGGCGCTGGAGGGGCTGGAGGCCAGGCAGTTGATGGCGGTTTCGCTGGACGCTGCCGGCTGGACGGTCGTCACGCCCGCCGCCGACTCGCAGGTTCTTTACGTCAGCAGCAGCGTTGGAAGCGATGGCAACACGGGTCTCTCGATCGATTCGCCGCTTCGGACCATCACGTTCGCGCGGACCAAGCTCCGCAACGCCTCGGCCGACCAGATGCTGCTGAAACGCGGCGACGTCTTCCGCGAGGCGATCGCCAACTGGGATCTTTCCGGCCGATCCGCGGATGAGCCGATCGTCATCGGCGCGTACGGCGTGTCGAGTGAGCGCCCGCTGCTAAAGACCGGCACGGCTCCCGACGGCTTTGCCACGCCGGTCATCACGTTGCGCGCCAAGGCGACGGCGCACGTCGTCCTGCAGGGCGTCGCGTTTGAAGCCAATCTGCGCAACACAGACAGTTCCGAATACGTCGCCAATTCCGCTGGCGGAGCGAACGGCTTTCGCACGCTCGGCCAGGCGGACGACTACCTCGTCGAAGACTGCACGTTCAAGAGCTACTCCTATAACGTCGTTGCCCAGACGTACTACGGAGGCACCGGCTTCGGCCTGGTGAGCAATTTCAAGTTCCGGCGGAATCTCGTGCTCGATGCGTACACTCCCGGCTCGAACGTCAACGGTTCGCCGACGTCGATCAGGAGCGAGGGGATGTATGTCGAGGGCGTGCAGGGCGTCCTGCTCGAAGGCAACGTCTTCGATCACAACGGGTGGAACGCCGGCAACCCGATCGCCGGCCCGAACATCTACAATCACAACGTCTACATCCAGGCGAGCACAACCAACGCCACGGTCATCGACAACATCTTCGCCAACGCCAGCAGCCACGGCCTGCAGATGCGCGCGGGCGGAATCGTGCAGGGCAACCTGTTCATCAACAACCCGATCGCGATGTCGTTCGGGCTGGTCAACGGCTCGACACCGACGGTCGGCGGCGTCCACGGCGAAGTCAGCGGCAACGTCGTCATCGGCGGCCGCGATATCTCCGGGGACGTCCGCGGGTGGGGCATCGAAGTCGGCAACATCGCGCCCGGCTTCGGGACGTCGATCCACGACAACGTCTTCACGTCCTATTCCGCCGGCGGCTTCTCGGCGATCCAGCTGAACGTGTCGAGCAATGACGCCGCGGACCACGCGCTGGAAGTCGGTATCCACGACTTGACGATCGCCAACAACATCGTCAATGCCTGGTCGGGCGGGATGAGCATCAGCAAGTACATCACCGGCGGCTCGGGCTACACGTCGCTGAGCGGGCTGGTCGTGACCAACAACGACTTCCGCAGCAATACGACCACCACGATCATCGACCACGCCAACAGTTTGAGGACCAGCGACGAGTCCTGGAGCGGGAACCGCTACGATGTCCCCACCGCGAGCATCACGCGCTTCAAGTTGCTGACCACCGGCACGTCGGCGAGCAGCGTCTCGTTCACAACATGGAATGCCGCCGTAGAAGCCGGCACCGCGGTGATGGGGCAATTGGCGTACGTCGATCCGAACCGCTCGGCCGCCACCTACAACGCCGCGATCGGCGGGGCGACGAGCACCGCGGCGTTCCTGCGCGGGGCGCGCGAGCAGTCGCACGCGCTGTGGCGCAGCGCCTACACGCCCAAAGCCGTGAACGATTACGTCCGTGCCGGCTTCAGCGTCCTCCCTGAATCGACGCCCGTCGCGCCGCCGGCAGTCACGGCGTCGGCGGCGGATGTCACCGTCGTCGGCATCAATCCGCAGACCATTACCGTTACCTACACCGGCCTGGCGCTCGATCCGCTGTCGCTGGACGATACCGACCTGCGTGTTTCCGGGCCGGGCGGCTTCGACTCGGCCGTCACGTTTGCCGGCGTCGTCGTGAATCCTGACGGCAGCCTGCTGGCGACCTATACGCTGCCCGCTCCCGCCAGCGGATGGAATGCCGCCGCCAATGGCGCTTATCACGTCGTGCTCCAGCCGGGTGCGGTTCTCGACCTCACTGCCGTGCCGGTCTTCGCCGGTGGGCTGATCGGCACCTTCAACGTCGATATCGATGCGGCCGGACCGCAGACGATGGGGTACGTCGCCGCCGTCAGCACCGCCACCCAAACCTCAGGCACCGCCACGATTAAAGTCGGCTACTACGACCCGGCCGGCGTGAACGTCGCGTCGCTGGACAACAACGACCTTCGCATCGTCCGTCAGTCCGGCACGCCTTCGTTCGACGTGCCGGCCAAATTCGTCTCGTACACCGGCTCGGGCACGTCCATCATCGCCACCTACACCTTCGCCACGCCCGCCGGCGGATGGCAGATTGGCTACAACGCGACCTACGACATCACGATGGTCGCCGGTCAGGTCACCGACGGGCTCGGCACGGCGACGCAATCCGGGTCGATCGGAACGTTCAAAGTCACGCTCGAGACGACCAAGCCAACGGTCAGCGTCACCAACGTGACTCCCAACCCGCGAGCGACGACGGTCGGCAGTGATACGATCGTCTTCAGCGAGCAGGTGCGGAACGTCGACCTCACGGATCTGACCCTCACGCGCGACGGCTCGTCCGTCTCCCTCAGCGGCGTGCCGGCACTGACCAGCAGCGACGGCATCACCTACAGCATCAACCTGTCGAGCGTCACCGGCACGGCGGGGACGTACGTGCTGGCGGTCAAGAGCGGCACCAACATCGTCGACATGGCCGGCAACGCGCTCTCCAGTACGGCGAGCACGTCGTGGGTCGTCGACAAGTCCGGTCCCATTGCGACGGCGTCTGCATCCACCGTCACAGCGCCGACGACCACCGTCAACTTCAGCGTCACTTACGCCGACGGTGCCGGCGTCAACTCGGCGACGTTCGACGCGACGGACATCCGTGTCACCGGCCCGAACGGCATCGACATGGCCGCCAAACTCCGCTCGTTCGGCACGGGTGCCACGTCAGTGACCGCGACCTACGGTCTGGACCTTCCGGGCGGTTGGGCGACGCTGCCCAACGGGTCGTACAGCATTGTCCTGCAGTCCGGTTCCGTCGCCGACGCGCTCGGCAACCTCACTGCCGGGGGTACGATCGGCTCGTTCCAGGTCGCGCTCACGGCGCCCCCGCTTCCCATCGCCAATCCCGGCGGACCTTACACGGTCAACGAGGGCGCCAGCATCCAGTTGAGCGCCGCCGGAAGCGCCTCGGCCAACGGCACACAGGTCGTCGGTTACCAGTGGGACTTCGATTACGACGGCATCACCTTCGCTGTCGATGCCACCGGCCTCACGCCCACGTTCTCGCCCGATGACGGACCGTCCGTTCGCACCGTCGCGCTGCGCGTCACCGACGCCACCGGCCTGACGAGTCCGACGGCGACCGCGCAAGTCACCGTCGGTAACCTCGCGCCCATCGGCACCTTCACCGGCGGCCAGACGGCGCTCGGCCAACCGAACGACGTCACGTTCACCGGCGTGACCGACCCCTCCTCCGCCGACGTCAGTGCAGGGCTGATCTACAGCTTCGACTTCAACAACGATGGCGACTTCGACGACCTCGGCGACGTTGCCAACATCAGCAGCTCGTCGGCGAGCCACACTTACGATGCCCCCGGCGCCTACACCGTCCGCGGCCGCGTCGCCGACAAGGACGGTGGCTTCACCGACTACACCACGACCGTCTCGGTGATGAGTGTTGAGACGCCGATCGCCGTGCCCGGCGGGCCGTATTCCGTTGCCGAAGGCAGCGCCATTACGCTCGATGGCAGTCTCAGCACCACGATCGACGGGCTGCCTGTCGCGGGCTTCGAGTGGGATTTCAACTACGACGGCGTGACGTTCGACGTCGATGCCACCGGCGCCACGCCCACGTTCTCCGCCGGCATGATCGACGGACCCGCGACGCGCACGGTTGCGTTGCGGGTCGCCGACGGCTTCGGGCTGACCAAGATCGCCACCGTCGACGTGAGCATCACCAACGCCGCCCCGACCGCGACTGCGTTCGCCGGCGCGGGCGCGGTGACACTGGGTGCGGCCTCGATCGTCAATTTCACCGGCGGCACCGACCCGTCGACCACGGACGCCGCGGGGCTGCTCTACAGCTACGACTTCAACAACGACGGCGACTTCGCCGACCTCGGCGACGTGATCAACGTCTCCACCGCGACCGCGAGCTACGTCTATCCTGCGGCGGCGAGCTATGTCGTCCACGGCCGGATCTCGGACAAGGACGGCGGGTTCACCGATTACGCCACGACGGTTGTCGTCAACGCGCCGACGCCGCCGACCAACACCCCCATCGTCGTGCAAGGCGAAGACGGCGTCCGAAGCGGCGGCACCGCGTTCCAGAACAATCACACCGGCTTCACCGGCATCGGCTTCGCCGACTACGCCGGCACCGGGTCGGCGGTGGAGTGGTCCGTCAATTGGAACGTCGCCAGCAACGCCAAGCTCGACTTCCGCTACTGCAACGGCTCGACCGCGAACCGTCCCCTGACGATTTACATCAACGGCGTCAGCGCCGGCACAGTCGCGTGCATCCCGACCGGCAACTGGGACACATGGGCCGCCGTCTCGCTTACCGTCGCGCTCAAGACCGGCACCAATACGATCAAGGCCGTCGCCAGCGCGTCGGTCGGCGGGGGCAACCTCGACCAGGTGACGATCAGCCCGGTCGTCGTCGTTCCTCCCACCGCGTCGATTCGCGGAGTCGCGTTCGATGACGCCGATGCCGACGGCGTGCTCGACACCGGCGAGACCAGGACTGCCGGGACGACCGTGTTCCTCGACGTCGACGCCGACGGCGTACTCGACACCGGCGAGCAGAGCACGACAACGGCGAGTGATGGTTCCTACGCGTTCACGGCGCTGCCCGGCGGTGCCTACAGCGTCCGTCGTCAGTTCGCCAGCGGATACACCTCCAGCAACGCGCCGGTGAATCTCACGCTGGCCGATGCGCAGGCAGTGACGAACGCCAATCTGGGCAGCAAGCTGATTCCCATCACGCCGCCGCCCACGACAGGTTCGATCGGCGGCTACTGCTTCAACGATACGGACAAGGACGGCGTGTTCGACACCAACGAGTCGAAAGCCGCCGGCAAGACCGTTTACATTGACGCCAACAACAACGGCAAGCTCGACACCGGCGAGAAGAGCCTGCTCACCGATGCCACCGGCAACTACACCTTCACCGGCCTGGTCGCCGGCACCTACCGCGTGCGCCGGGTATTCCCGACCGGCTACGCCTCGAGCACGCCGCTCCGCAACGTCACGCTCGCGGCCGGGCAGGTTCTCAGTGGGGTGACGATCGGGTCGAAGACGGTTTAAGCTCGGGTATGTAACCCAAAAAGACACCGCCCGCGGTATCCGATAATCGGACGCCGCGGGCGGTTCTGCGTTGGCGAAGTAAGTTCGAGCGGTGAATTACGGGGCGACGGACGCCTTTGTGTTGAGCGAGTACATGCTCTGGCCCCATTCAAAGACCGGCGCGAGAGTGGCGACGATGTTCTTAGTCTCCACATGGCCGTCAACGTAGAGGAAATTGCTGAGGCGCTTGTCGTAGGCCTGCGTGCCGTGGTTGCGGCCGACCCAGTCCAGACGGGTCTTGATCGTCGTGCCGCCGCCGGCGCGATCGAAATTGACCGGGGTGTTGCTCATGAGGTCGTCGGCCGTCACGCGGTAGTACTGCGTCGCGGCCGTGTCCGGCAGCAGCTCGAAGTTGACGTTGCCCATGCCGGTGCCGCCGTTGGCGATCTTGAATCCGCTGACGGGACGATGGCTCTTGCATGCCACGGTGCCGCCGCCGCCGCGGGGCTTATCGACAACCACGGTCCAGTCGAAAATGAACTCGGTGGCGAGGATGGTCTCGGTCGACTTGTGGACCTGCCCGGACTTGACGTAGCGATATGTGGAGGCCGCGGACTGGAAACCCTTGACGTACTTATTGCGGCCACAGATGGCTTCGTTCAGCGAGTACGCCATGCGGGTGGCCTGGAAGTCCTCGACGTTCGTAGAATCACTGTTTTGGCCGTCGTCGACGGTCATTGTGTTCGTCTTGGGCAGACCGCCGTAGGGGATCGCGGGACACTGGAAGAAATCGTTGTTCCCGATACGTCCACCGGCACCGAGTCCCTTCACGGTCGAAGTATCGCCGGTGGTATATTTGTGGAGCAGGCCGCTCCAATGCATGTACCCGTTCACCGCCGCAGTCGGAGTCTGCGTCCCGCCGGAGATATTGAAACCCTCGTAGTAATAGGAAGCCGGGTAGGTCTGCTTGTTTTCATTGACGTACATCGCGATGGCTTGACCGACGCTGCGCATGTTGGAAGCACACTTGATCGTCTTGGCGGCTGATTTCGCCTTATTGAGTGCAGGCAAAAGGATTCCGACCAACAACGCGATAATACCAATGACAACGAGCAGTTCCACGAGCGTAAAACCGGGGCGAGAGCGCTTCATGATTCAATCTCCTTCTTTCTTTGTCTTCTCGGACTGAGTAACCCAATGGTCCCTTACCATATGACCCGAACACACATGGTCGGGTGGAACCAAGGGCAGGATATGAACCGCGGTTCATTTGAGTTGCGTTAGTGCCATGTTGTCATTTCACGAATTGCTGTCCGCGGTCGGATTTTTCGCAGGTGAATCACAACCGGTGCCCTTTCAGCCGTTCCACATCGACGAACCGCGCCAGGAGTTGCACCCGGCTGCCGACGTTGAAGCGGGGGTGGATTTACCCGCAAAAACAGCCCCTTTAATCCCTTGTTCGCAGCTAAAACAGCTCTTTTGAGACAGATTCATCAATGCTGCATGCGGAACCCTTTCCGATCGCGATCCGTGTCGACACCCCGCCATTTAGGGGGAGTGCTGCGCGCTTGGGTCGCACCTCTGCGTCCGGGAACCCGGTAGAATGAGGGGATGACCCAACTGCCCACCCCCTCGACAGTTCCCAAGACGCCCACGCGCTCACGCGACGCAGCGCGGCTGCGGGGTCAGGTGGTGTTTATGTACGCCTTCGACGTGGCGTATGACATGCAGCGAAAGGCCCTCCACGAACTGCTCGGCCAACCCGTCGGCATGTTCCAGATGGATTCCTCCAAGCGGTCGCCCAAACAACTGTTCTTCTATCGCCCGCAGATGGTCCGACTGCCGGTCCTCGAAAAGCTCGGTCCCAACGGCATCATCCGGCTGGAGCGGGTCGTCAAGGTCATGCCGGTCGGGGCCATCTCCATCACCGTCCGCACGCAGTTCGAGGTCGACGACCTGCGCGATCTCGTCGACTACCACGAATTTCGCTTCAACGATGGCAGCACCATCAATGACGACGTTCGCGCCCTCGGCGAGCAAATCCGCCGTGAATTGCTGCCGGTGCTGATCAACCCGGTGCCCTCGATCAGCGACGTCGAGGCGTACACCGTCTTCTGCATCGAAGGCCCCATGCGAAAGATCTACGACGACGGCGAGATCGAACTCGCCGCCGAGCAGTGGCTCCAACAGCACCGCCGCGACGTCTCGGCGCTGCTGACCCAGGAAGAGGACCCCGAGCTGCTCAGCGTGCAGGAGGCCGAGGAGAGCAGCAGCAAGTACTTCAGCTACTACACCGACGACATCTGCGTCATCGACTGGGACGCCGCCATTGTCGTCGACGACCCGCGCGAGTTCGACGAAACGCTCTACATCATGGAGCTGGCCAACGTCCAGCTCGCCGAACTCGAGGCGTACGACCGGCTGCTCGACGACGCCGTCGAAAACGCCTACCGCGATCTCTCCCGCAAACGCCTGGCCCGCTGGTTCCCCGGCAATCGCGTGCAGCGCAAGCTGCAGGAGCTTCGCGTCGACGCCACCCGCATCAACGACGAACTCGGCAACATCACCAAGTTCTTCGGCGACTGGCACCTGGCGAGGCTCTACAAAGGCCTGTCCGACCGCTTTCACCTCGATGACTGGCACCGCAGCGTCCGCGCCAAGCTGACGGCGCTGGACGAGATCTATCAGCTCATCCACACCGACAGCAACAACCGGGTGATGCTGTTTATGGAGGGCGCGATTGTCCTGCTGTTCGTGATCGAGATCGTCCGCAGTTTCATGCCCGCCGCCGCCGCCCATTGATGTGACACCCGCCGCGCCTGTGCATCCCCCGCATTTCGGCCAACTCCTGCGCCGGCCATCACTTGGCCGAAATGTGCGGGCAGGATGTAGCAGTGTGACACCTGCTACATTTGATACATTCGCCCCATAAACCCGGCCGGAGATGGGGGAGACACCGGGGTATCAATGGATCGGCCGGTTCGATGGGGCGTGGTCATTCTTTGGTTGTCAATGAGCTTGCACGGCACGGCGTGCCACGCCCGCGCAAGTCGCGGACGCACACCATTCATATCCCCGCCGCTCGAAAATGTCGGCGGCCGAATCTTGCGGTGTCGTATGCAAAGACAAACTGTCGCGGACGGTGGTGTCGAATGCGCCGTGGGCCTGCGTGTTGTTGCAGACCTCGCCCTTGATCGTGCCCGTCGTCGCTGGCGGGGGCAAGTCAGGCAAGTCCGATGAGCAGCCCCGTGCGCGACTCGGCTTCCTTGACCGTCACTCCGATCGCGGCGGTTGTGGTCTTCGTGCCCCTCGGTACTTCACGTCGGACGGCGTACGTCCCCGGCGCGACGACGAATGTGAAGCGGCCGTCGATCCTTGTAACGCTGAACAGCTCCTTCGCATCGCGTCGCCCGTTGAGGTTCGAGTCGATGAAGACCTTGTCCCCGCCGATGCCCTTGTCTCCCGCGTCCCGTCTGCCGTCGGCGTCGTGATCGCGAAAGTAGATTCCGCTGAACGTCGCGGGCTGGATCGGCTTCGATGGTTTCGCGGTACTGCCCTGCAGCGTGAACAGACTGCGCGCCGGCAGGGTGATCGTCGCGACCTCACCTCGGACCGCGATCGAGCGCAATTGCTTCCACGTCGCGCGCTCGGTCGAGCCGAAGTTCGTCGAGAAGCTGCCGATCGCAATGCCGGGCAGGTGCAGGCGGACCTCCTGGGCCTTGGCCGAGTTGTTGATGAGGACTGTCGTGATCGTCTTGTTCGCGTCCTGCACCCACGCGCTGGCGTAAAGCCCGGTGGGATCGACGGCGCTGGTCTTCAGCCGCACGGCGCCGGGACGAATCAGACGCGAGAAATGCTTGAGCGCGACGTACTTGTTGGCCGTCGCGTCGGTGCCGGTCATCAGCGTGTAGCCTGCCTGCGTCGCGGACGCGGGCGTGATCCCCCAGTAGACCCACGCGCTGGCGTTGCCGTACACCAGCGCATCCTGCACATTGGAAGCCAGCCGCAGCGCGCCGTTCCAGGTCGGCGAGCCGCCGGAGATCTCGGTCATCCACGAAGGCTTGTCGTCCTCAGCAATGCCCGTCCAATTCGGTCGATCGTCGCGCCCGGCCCAGTACTCACGCCACATCTCCGGGCTGCGGCTCTCGGTGATGCCGTCGTCGGCATAGCCGTGGATCGCATACCCCCAGATGGCGGCCGAGGCTTCGGGGTCGGCGCGCAGGGCTTTGATGTAGGTCATCTGCCGCTTCAGGATGTACGGGTCATTCGTCGAGCCAACGCCCACGTCCTCCGGACCGATGAGCCTGGTATGGATCCCTTCCTTGCGGAACCACCGCGACACCGCCTTGACGGCATTCACGTACAGTTCCGGCGAATAGACGGCGCTGGTGTACGACTGGTGGAATGCGAGTTCGTTCTGGATGCTCAGTGCATAGATCGGCACGCCGTACGCCTGTTCAAACCCTCGGACATACGCGGCGACGTACCGGCCGAACTGCGTCAGGTTCTCGTCGGTATTGAAGAGGCTGCCGCCCGAACCGTTGGCGGCGCCGTAGGCGTTGTAGGTGAGCCGTGGGCCTACGCCGGTGGCGGCGCCGGTCGCGGCGCTGATTTCGGTTCCCTTCATCCAGTGCGGCGGCGACCAGATCGACGCGATGACGTTCACGTCCCCGCCTCCGTGCTTCAGCGCCGCCCGCGCAAACGTCCCGCCGCTGCGGATGTTGCTTTCGTTCCAGTTGAATCGCTTGGTATTCCGCCGGATGTCAGGCCCGAGGTAGACCGGCGTCGCCAGGTTGCCGTCGGGCGCTTTAAGCGCCTGGAACGCGAGATTCACCCGCAGCATCGAAGCGCCCAGGTCCTTGTAGTAGATCTTCTGCAGTGTCGGCGATTGCAACTGCTTGAGCGTCGGCGACCCGCCGAGTGAAGTGCCGAAGCCGTCGAGCGTCTGGTAACGCACGCCGGCGTCGACGGTGACGTCGACGCTCATGAGGCGGCGTGATTCCAGCGGCTCGGCAATCGAGTACGAACGTCGCCAAGCCGCAGCCCGTGCGGGCTTGCGGGTACAACGAATCGGCATGTCTCTCCGGTGCGGTGAGGAGCAATCGCGGCAGAACAACTCCGCGGCGCATCAGGACAGACGCCGCCGCGGACACGCAGCTTACGCCGCCGGCGCATGTTCTTCATCACGCTTGGGGAGGATGAAATCCAAATGACAGCATCGGGGAAGTTCCCCTTGCCCGCGCGTTACCGCCAGCGGATTCCGCGGCGGCGTGGCATAATTAGCGCGATGTACGAAGTCCGCCTTGATCGCGTCGCTGGCGACGTGATCGCCTCTTCGCAGCTTCGCGGAGGCAACACGACGTCGTACGCCTCATGCGGGACGAATCTGTCGCACCCGACAAAAGCGTTCGCGAACGATCCCCAGCGCGGTACGATCCCTCCCCGCTCATACTGCTCCGGTGTGAAACCCGCGCCCAGACGCCAATGCGAGCCGCGAAGGTGCGATGAGCGCGATGATCACCGCGAAGGGAAAAATAAAGAAATGAGCATTCTTCGTGTCTGCCTTCGCGCTCTTCGCAGCTTCGCGGCTGGTATTGTTCTCGAAACGCAATGCGGGGGCTTATAACTACTCGACATTCGACCGAAGCGAGGAGAACCGCACCCGATGCCCACCGACCGACTCCACACGCTCACCCCGCAGGCTTCGACTGAAGTCGGCCTCAAACGTTGCGCCTGCGGCAAGCAGTTTGAGTGCGGCGCCCGCTCGGGTGCCTGCTGGTGTACCAACTTCCCCCATGTGCTCTCCATGCCCGGCGACGAGCACGCTTCGTGCCTCTGTCCGTCGTGCCTGCAGGAGCGCATCATCCGCCAGCAGCAGGCGCAACGCGGGTGATGCAGAGCATCGCGCAAGCCGGGTCTGTAAGGCTCTGTCACGCATAGTTACTTTGTCATCCTGAAGCGAAGCGAAGGATCTGCTGGCACTGGCAAGGCCCGCCTGTTGACCGGAGCGCCTCCCCGGCAGCACGAAGATCCTTCGCGGCGCTCAGGATGACATTGTCGATCGGCCGGCAGCCGGTTTCCTGCAGACCCGATGCGCGCAACCCGCCCGGGTCTGAAAAAAAGAAAATCTCGCCAGGTTTTACGGATGATTCTGACCATGCGTTGCGCCGATCACCCCGGAATCGCGCAACCAAGCTGTTCTTATAGAGTGGACTCATTGCGCGCCCATCTTCGTCCGCGACGTGCATCTCGATGTGACAGGGCGCGCGCGGAGCACGTCGCGCGGGACATCCGACGGTTGGCGAACGACGCAAATTTGTCCTATTCTCTAGGACTGATTTTGTGCCGCGCGAAGACGATTGATGACCCCGGGATGATCTCCGCGTGCTCTGTGTCTCGGCGGTGAACCAACCCACGAAAACCCCTATGGATTTTTTCAACTACAAGAACGGCCAGCTTTACTGTGAAGACGTGCCTGCCGAGAAGATCGCGCAGCAAGTCGGGACCGCAGTGTACGTCTATAGCAAAGCGACGCTGCTGCACCATTACCGGCAGGTCGCCGACAGTTTCAAGGCGATCAACCCGACGATCTGCTACTCGATCAAGTCGTGCGGCAACATCAACCTCTGCCGCGTGCTCGCCGACGAAGGGTGCAGCTTCGACGTCACCAGCGGCGGCGAGCTGTATCGGGCGCTGGAGGCAGGCGGGGATCCGAAGAAGATCATCTACGCCGGCGTCGGCAAGACCGACGACGAAATCCGCATGGCGATCGACGCGGGCATCGCGGCGTTCAACATCGAGTCCGAAGCCGAGATCGAAAACATCGACCGCATCGCCGGCGAAATGGGCAAAACTGCGATCGGAGCAGTGCGCATCAATCCTGATGTCGACCCCAAGACGCATGCCAAGACCTCGACCGGGCAGAAGGAAAGCAAGTTCGGCGTCGACATCGAGCGCGCCGAGCGCGTCTTCGATCAGTTCAAAAACCTCAGCAACCTGCGCATCGCCGGCGTCCACGTACACATCGGCTCGCCGGTGTATGAGATCCAGCCGTACGTCGACGCCGTAAAGAAGATGACCGCGCTCATCGACCGCCTGCGGGCGCGGGGGCATAAGATCGAGTGGCTCGACCTCGGCGGCGGATTCGCGGTGAACTACAAGAACCCCGAGCAGGCGCTGCCTGTCACCGAACACGCCAAGGCGCTGGTTCCGCTGCTGCAAGGCAAGGACTACCACATTGCCCTCGAGCCCGGCCGATACATCGTGGGCAACGCGGGCATCCTGCTGACGAAGGTCTTGTATCGCAAAGAAGGCGGAAGCAAGCGGTTCGTCATCGTCGATGCCGGCATGAACGACCTCATCCGCCCGACGCTTTACGAGAGCTATCACTTCATCTGGCCGGTGAAGCCGGATCGCGCCAACATGATCGACCGGCGCGAGGAAAACCACGCCCCGGTGAACGGCGAAACCGTCGACGTGGTGGGCCCGATCTGCGAGAGCGGCGACTACCTCGCCAAGGACCGCCCGCTCCCGGTCACCCGGCGCGGCGATTTGCTCGCCGTCTTCACCGCCGGCGCGTACGGCTTCGCGATGAGCAGCAACTACAACAACCGCCCGCGCGTCCCCGAGGTCCTCGTCGACGGCAGCACCTTCCAGGTCATCCGCCGACGCGAAACCTACGAGGATCTGGTTGCACTGGAGCGAATCTGAGGGCAATAACGAATGACCTGCTCACCCTCTGCGGCGCAGACCTGCTGCTCCGTCAGTACGCGGTGCAGATCACATGATAGAAGTGAACTATCGTGCCCGTTTTCGTCGCGCAACTTTAGCCGGCGGGCATGCCCACCGGCTCAACGGCTAGAGTCCGAGTCGCTGCTTCCATGCACGAAGTTGGTCTTCAAACGGTTTCCCGCCCGCGGCCCCGGCACTTTGATAGCGCTTGACGACGTTGGCAGCGCCGAGGCAGGTGTAGACGTCGGTGGTGACGTCGATGCGTCCATCACTTCGTTGAACGCGTCCACGCCGAGTTGGGCGAGCGAATGCTTCCCTTCTTTCTCACACCGCGCGACGAGCGTCCCCACAATGTGATGCGCCGTGCGGAAGGGGATGCCCCGGGTGACGAGATATTCCGCAAGGCTCGTCGCGTCGAGGAAGCCCCGATCCAGCGTTGGTTCGATGCGAGCCTTGTCATACGAAGCGCTGTTGACGATCGCCGCCGCCATCGTCAGGCATGACGAAACCGTGTCATACGCGCGGAAGACGAGGCGTTTGTCTTCCTGCAAATCGCGGTTGTAGCCGATGGGCAGGCCCTTGAGGATCGTCATCAGCGCGAACAGGTCGCCGTACACGTTGCCGCAGCGGCCGCGGATCAGCTCGAGCATGTCCGCCGAATTGAGGCAAGGCGTCGCTTCTGTCGGCGGTGAACGACGTCGAACCGCGGCGTCATCGCACTTCGTACGCCGGGGGATATGAGACCTGTGATTTATTAAGAATTCCCAATAAGTCAGTCTTAAGTGAGCTTGTCCTTGACATCCCCCCCCCCCGCTGAATTAACCTAACAGACGGTTCTGGGTAGTCACTCTATTAATTGAAGTCAAAGCCGAAACGCTTCCTTAGGAAACGTATTGCCGGTGGGGCTCAATGTAGGGGCTGCCTTTTCCAACGAGGAGAGAATGCTCATGTCGCGTTTATCTACGATCGGATTTTTGGCGTCGTTGACTTTGGCTACCGCCGTCGGACAGGCTGCGGTTACTTTTGATTGGGCGACGGTGGGCAACGCGGGGAATGCCGCGGATCCGCTCAATAGCGGCTTGGTACCGGGGATCGGCTCGGTGGGGTATTCGTACAGCATCAGCAAGTACGAAACCACCAACGCCCAGTACGTCGAGTTCCTCAATGCCGCCGATGCCGGTGGGACAAACACGCGCGCGCTTTACAACAGTGGCATGTCCACGGACGGCAACAGCGCCGGCATCAGCTTCGCCGCCGGCAACGCCAGTGGGAGCAAGTACGGCGTGCTCTCGGGCCAGGGCAACAAGCCCGTCACCTACGTCAGTTGGTACGATGCCGCCCGCATGGCCAACTGGTTGCACAACGGACAGGGAGCGGGAAGCACTGAGACCGGCGTCTACACGCTGACCAGCAACACCAGCATCTCCGGCGGCCGTTCCGCCAACGCGACCTTTGCCATCCCCACCGAAAACGAATGGTACAAAGCCGCCTACCACCAGCCCGCGGCTGCGGGAGGTGATGCCGACAGCTACTGGCTTTACCCGACCGGGACGAACACGGAACCCAACAGCGATCAACCGCCGGGGGCTGGGTCCATCAACCAGAACGTGGGTAATTTCAGCCGCGACGACGGCTTGGTAAACGGCTTCAATGATGGCTTCGCCGTCACGGGTAGCACATCGTACAGCGTTTCGCAAAACTACCTGACCAACGCAGGTGCGTACACGCTGGCCGACAGCTACTACGGCACGTTCGACCAGGGCGGCAACGTGTTCGAATGGAACGAAACGCGCGTTACCGGGTCTTCGGGTGGTTTGCGGGGCGGTTCGTGGTACGACAACTCGCTCTACCTCCGCTCGGGACTCGTCCGCTACGTCTACGACCCGAGTTTCGAGGACAACAATATCGGTTTTCGTCTCGCAAGTATCCCTGAGCCAGCTTCGCTCCTGAGTGTCGCTTTGGTAGGGATGGTTGCTCTAAACCGTCGCAGAAGGCGTTGATTTGTTACGACGTAGCTTCGGATCAGCCCAACCCGAATCAGGCGTCACGTGGGCGAGCAATTACAAGACTTGATGCGTTGATGCGTTACGATTGACATCAAAACATCAATTATCTACTATCGCGTCCATGCGTACGACCCTGACAATAGACGAAGACGTGGCCGCGATGTTGAAGCGGGCGCGCGACGAATCGGATGTCGATTTCAAGAAACTGGTCAACGACCTGCTTCGGCTGGCTTTGAAGCAGAATCGGCAACCCAAGTCCAAACAGCGCGGTTACCGCACGCCCGCGTCGGATGCGGGGACTTGTCTTGTCGACTCGATAACGAACATTCAAAGCGTGCTTGATCGCGTCGAAGGGCCTTGGACGCGATGATCCTGATTGACGCCAATCTGCTCTTGTATGCCAGGATCTCATCGTTCGCAGAACACACCCGGGCGCGTGTTTGGCTCGACGAAAAACTTAACGGCTCCGCCCCGGTCGGATTGCCCTGGCAATCGCTTACAGCATTCTTGCGCATCTCCATCAACCCGCGCGTGTTCACCAAACCACTTTCACCCGCCAAGGCATGGAAGCAGGTCGAAGACTGGCTCGGCTGTGAGCCGGCGTGGACGCCGACACCCACGCAACATCACGCACGCGTGCTGGGCGAAATTGTAACCCGCACGTCGATGACCCCCAACCTGATCGGCGACGCCCACCTGGCCGCCTTGGCGATCGAGCACGGGCTTACGCTGTGCAGTGCCGACAGCGACTTCTCCCAGTTTTCCGCCTTGCGGTGGGTCAACCCGCTAGCGACGAAGTGAACGACATCAAACCCCCAGCCGCTCTTTCCACGCCTTCAACTGCTCCTCAAACGGTTTTCCACCCGCTGCGCCGGCGCTTTGATATCGTTTGACGACGTTGGCGGCGCCGAGGCAGGTGTAGACGTCGGATGTGACGTGGGTCTTGGGCCGCCAGTCGCGGCGTGCGTCGAACTGGAACGCCCCCAATAGCACGATATGATGCCCGTCATGTTTGCTGCCGCC
>JBBRFH010000005.1:0-33764 GCA_038224615.1 Tepidisphaerales bacterium | reverse complement strand
GGCAGCGGCACATTGAGCTTTCGTTCGACCCCGATCTGGCCCGCGCCTACCACGATGAAGACCTTAGCGTTGACACCGACTTCTGCGCCATGTGCGGCCACGACTGGTGCTCGGTGCGGATCAGCAAGGAAATTCTCGAATTCTTCTCCGGCAAGGATGAGTCGATGCAGTGGGACAAGCCCCAGAAGACCGCCGCCCTCACCCCCGAGCAACAGGAAATCCTCGCCAAGCGCGGCGTCCTCAGCCCGGACGAGATCCACAAGCTCGCGAGCAAGGTCAAAAAGGTCGTCGGTGCCGAAAAAGACAAAGCCTCGTGTCATAGCGACTACGTCGACCCCGACACCGCGAAGAAAACCCAGGACGAAAAGCTGGTGCAGATCGGTGTCGGTGTGAAGACCAGCGACAGCGTGATCTGATCGCGTCAGGCTCGAATGCGCAGCGCGCGGGTTTCACACCGGATGCGCCCGTGGCGTCGACGCGACGCGCCGCTGTGACGCCAACGGGCAAGCGACCTGACGCGGCGGTTGGACGCGTCAGGTCGCTGTGCTGTCGGGCCCCGGGGTTATTGCTCGGGGGCGAAGTGTTCATCTGTGCTAATGTTGTCGTCGCTGTCGATGTTGCCGAGCCTGGCCTGACGCAGGGTGACGATGTCGACGTCAAAAGTGCCGGTCGGGGTGGGCAGGGTCTTGATGGGGATGGAGTCGAAATAATGCGGCTGGACGCTGGCAGCATGTCCGTCGAGGAAGCCGACGTTGCCGTTGCCGCTGTGGCGGGCGTGGAAGTTGGGTTCGGGCTTGTTCGGCACGGTCGGGTTGCTGGCTGGATAGCCGGTCGAGGGGTAGCCCCAGGGCACGCGATCGAGCTTGCCGCCGCTCCAGCGGGCCGAATCCCAGATGGCGGCTTTCATCGCGGCATTCTTGAATTTTACCAGCTTGTTGCCGACGCCGAGCTCCGCGCCGCCGGTGAAGCTGCGCCCGCAGTAGTAGTTGTAGGCGTACGCGGTCGGGCCGTACCCGGTGCGGCTGACTTCCTCCATCTGCACGAAGCTCGGGCAGCCGCCGATGCTGGCTTTGCCCCAGTAGCGATTCAGGGGTGACGCCGGGGGGTAGAAGATGTCGGTGCCCATATTGGGTGAGGTCGACCCGGGCTTGTATGCGCCGCCGTACCAGCGGATGCCGACGGTCTGATTCACGCCGTCTATCATCATCGTCTGCTTGTTGCTGTTGGTGGGCGGGAGCAGGCCGCGGTTCTCGTTGACGTACATGATGATCGCCAGGTTAATCTGCTTCAGATTCGACAGGCACTTGGCGGCCTTGCCAGCCTCACGTGCCTTGTTGAGAGTCGGGAGCAGGATGCTGATAAGCATCGCGATGATACCGATCACCACCAGCAGCTCGACGAGGGTGAATCCCCGCAAACCACGACCCAAACCGGTCCCCTGTGCCAGCGGGGCTGAACTCGAAACGTTGTTACTCATAATTCCTTACTGTTGAGAATGGATCTCAATATAGCCATACAGGCAACGCTTGCAATGAGATTGAATCTCAATATCCTTAGAAAATGCGCGGCAAGACTCTGAAACTCTGGTGCTGGAAGACACACACATGGGCCGGCCTGTTCAGTGGGCTGTTTCTGCTGATCATCTGCGTTAGCGGGTCGGTGGTGGTCTTCAAACCGGAGATCGAACGCACCGTCGACTGGCAGGGGTACGATTTCAACGTCACGCCCATCGGCACGCCGATCTCGCCGGAGGCGGCGCTGGCGGTGCTGCGCGGGGCGTATCCCGGCCGCACCATCAGCACGCTGGTCTTCCCCGCTGACGCAAGCTCGGCCGACAGCAACGCAGGCGTCTACTGGAGCCGGATCGGCGGATCGAAGGGGGACAAGCCACTGGATGTGCTCGTCGATCCGTACAAAGCCAAGGTCGTTGCCGAGACGCGCCTGCAGGAAGGCTGGGGCTTCTGGCTACGCCAACTGCACCTGCGACTTCTCTACGGGCAGTTCTGGGGACGTTGGATCGTCGGGATATTCGGCATCGTGATGGTCTACTCGACGATCACCGGCCTGATCATTTACGCACGATTCAACGCCAATCACTGGAAGCCGATGCTACGCCGCGGCCGGGGGTGGCGCATCGGGCTGGCGGACTGGCACAAGATCGTGGGCCTGGGCTCGCTGTCGTTCAACCTGCTCTTCGGGGCCACGGGCGCGGTTCTGGGCATGGAGACGCTCTACGCCCGCTATGCCGGCAAGAGCGTGAGTACTAATGCCACCTCATCGCCCACCACCAAACCCACGACGAACCCGACCACCGCATCCGCCGAGGCCCCGGCATTCAAAGTGCCGCCGGGCGTGATCGACGCCTGTGTCGCGGAGGTGGCGCGGTTGTTCCCAGATCAGCGAGTGAACTCGCTGGAGCTCGGCGGTTTGAGCGCCGGCTCGTTGCGGCTGCGGCTGCAACCGCCGACTGCGGCGCTGGTGAAGCAAGGCGTGAGTTCGGTGACGTTCGACGTCCGCACGCTGGAGCCGCGTCGCGTCGACGACGCCCGCACGCATTCGGCGGCCGCCCGCGTCTACTACTCGATGGAGCCGCTGCATTTCGGGCGCCTGGGCGGATCGATGATCGTCAAGCTGATCTGGTCGTTCATGGGGATGGCGGCCGCGCTGCTGTCGATCACCGGGTATCTTATTTACTTGATCCGCTGGAAGAAGAAGCGTGCCGCCCGCCGGGCGCTCGCGCATTCGGTCGCGTCGCCGACGCCGCAGCCCGTGGCCATACCAGGACCGCCGGTTCAACAGTAGCCTCCCGCCTTTCTGCCTCCCGCGCCGACGCGGCCTGCGCTCGTGAGAGCGGAGCTTGTCTTACGTGCAGCCGAATCGGGCCGAGCTGTCGTTGGGCTCGTCTCCGGACTATAGAAGCGCGTAGGCGCTGCTGTCGATCCGGGAATCGCCGAACAGCGACGCGCTGACTGACGTGCTCAGCGCCACTGATCTGGCGGCGGTCGGCGCGAGGGACGCTACCTTCGACGCCGCCACGTTGAAGCCCGCGCGGATGTAGTTGCCGGCGGCGTTGGCGGTGTAGCGTGAGTCCCACGTTCCTTTGCCCTGCAGCCGCGCTGAGGCGAGGAACGTCGTGATCGAATTCGACTTGCCGAGCGACGCGCTGTATTTGGCCAGCGTGCGGCTCGGGTCGGCGTAGTGGTAGGCGCTCTTGCTGAGCTGGCTGCTGAGCGTCACCTGGTTGCCCGACTGGCTGAGTTTGCCGGCGTTTTTGAAGCCGTTCTGCCAGTCGTAGACAATGTTGGATTTCAACTCGCCGCCACCAATCCCGTCACGGACGTTGACGGCGATGTTGTTGTAGACGCCACTGCTGAGGTCGTGCGCGATGACGTTCTTGTTGATCACCGCGCGGCTGAGCGTGTAGACCTCGATGCCCTTGCCCAACTGCTGCGTGCTGCCCAGGTCGGTGCCTTCGAGGATGACGTTGTTCTGGATGGTCGCGCTGCCGTTGCCGAGCTGGATACCGACGGGGTTGCGGGCCAGCACGTTGTTTTCGACCACGCCGCCGCCGCGCGACATCACGCCGAACAGGCTGGAGCGGGTGATGATGTTGCCGCGTACGACCAATCCGCTGGAGCCGGTGTTGAAGTAAATGCTGTGGTTGAACATGGTCGGCCCGGCGCCCTTGAGGCCTTCCTTCCAGCCGTTGTGGTCCAGGACGTTTTCCTCGATGAGCGTGCCGTCGGCGTTCCCGCCGCCGTAGATCCCCTGGGCGCGGCCGCCGTCGGCGTTGAAGGCATCGACGATGACGTTGCGGCGGACCTTCATGCCGGTCAGCGAGCCGTCGGGGTCGATGACGACGTTGTCCTTGAAGCCCTCGATGTAGTTGTCCTCGAGCAGCACGTCACTGCCCTTGCGCATGACCCGGATGCCGGCGGTCTTGGTGGTGCCGTTCCAGCCGTCGTATCCGTCGGCCTTGAAGTACAGGCCGATGACGGCGACGTGGTTCAGGGGGTTGCTGTACTTCTGCGCGATGGTGATGCCGCCTTTGCTGCCGGTGAGCACCTTCGGGCGGGTGCCGCTGCCGTAGCTGGTGATGACGGTCGGCTCCTGCGCGCTGCGACCGCTGAAGACCCAGTCGGGGAAGCTCTCGTGCCAGGAGTCGCCTTTCTTGAGCAGCACCCAGTCGGGCTTGAGGTCGCGGACCATCGTCTTGGCCTTGGCGAGCGTCTTCACGGGCTTGGCGCTCGTGCCGGGATTGCTGTCGTTGCCGGAGGAACTGCTGACGTAGATCTGCTTGCTGTCGGACGAGGGGGCGATCTTGGTCCACCCATCGGAACCCATGCTGACCGACAGAAGCTTGCGGCCTTCCAACGACTCAAATGATCCGAACATGGAACGGTCCTTCCCCGGAATAATTGCGATCCCGGAATGTTGAACAACAAGACAGTCAGGTCGAACGTGGCAGACGTCGCTTTGTCCACTTTTTCGAGCAAAGTTCAAGTAAGAACCGGGCAATATTCAAGAAATAATTGACGCATGCGGATGATCGTTACAACGACGATCAGGATG
Source organism: Tepidisphaerales bacterium (assembly GCA_038224615.1). GTDB lineage: Bacteria > Planctomycetota > Phycisphaerae > Tepidisphaerales > Tepidisphaeraceae > JBBRFH01. The sequence continues at coordinate 29,192 of JBBRFH010000005.1, read as the reverse complement.
GAAGTGTGGGCAAACAGGGGAAATCGCGGTCTCCGGGCGGAATCGGCGGGGTGTGGCGTCGCCAGCAATCTTTTGCGAATGCCGCACTGGGTCGAGAGCGGTCTCGCGGCTTTGCGCTTTGGCGTCGCGTGCGTGCTGTCGGTTCGGCTCCCCGCTACAATCCGCCGCCTATGAACATGCGGACCTTGCTCACGATGGCGGTCGCGTTGCTGATGCAGGCGGTGCTGATGCCGGGCACGGTCGCCAGTGCGAAGGAGCCTCTCATGCGTTTTTACGTCGGCACGTACACCGGACCGAGCAGCCAGGGGATTTACTTCGTCGACCTCGACCCGGAGACAGGAAAGCTGTCCGAGCCGGTCCTCGCCGCCGAGACAAAAAATCCATCGTTCCTCGCGCTGCATCCGACCCAGCCGTACCTGTACGCCGCGCTGGAGATCGGCGAGTTCGAGGGACAGAAGACGGGCGCCGTCGAAGCGTTCAAGATCGACCCGGCCTCGGGCAAGCTCACCGCGCTCAACGGGCAATCGTCGACCGGCCCCGGCCCGTGCTATGTCTCCGTCGATCCGAGCGGCCAGAGCGTGATGGTCGCTAACTACGGCGGCGGAAGCGTGGGCGTGCTGCCGGTCGGTGACGATGGCTCGCTCAAGGCGCCCAGCGCCCACGACCAGCACACCGGCTCGGGGCCGAACCCCAAGCGCCAGCAACGCGCGTTCGCTCACTCGATCGTCGCCGATCCATCGGGGAAGTTCGCGCTCTCGTGCGATCTGGGCACCGATGAAGTCATCATCTACAAGCTTGACGCAAAAGCAGGCACGATCGCCCGCATCGGCGAAGCAAAACTCGCCCCCGGCACCGGCCCGCGGCACATCGCGTTTCATCCTTCGGGAAAGTTTGTGTTCGTCAACGGCGAGATGGCCAACACCGTCACCCCGCTGACCTGGGACGCCGCGACGGGTACGCTTACGGCGCTGACGCCCGTTTCGACCCTGCCCGCAGATTTCACCACGCCGAGCACGACCGCCGAGATTGCGGTTCACCCGAACGGCAAGTTCGTCTACTGCTCCAACCGTGGGCACGATAGCATCGCGGTGTTCGCATTCGACTCGGCCAATGGAACGCTCACGCCGATCGACCACACGTCCACGCAGGGACAATCCCCGCGCCACTTCGCGCTCGATCCGACCGGCCGCTATTTGATTGCCGCGAATCAGAAATCGGATTCGCTCGTCAGCTTCAAGATCGACCCCAAGACCGGCAAGCTCACGCCGGTCGGCTCGACGGTGAAGGTCGGGCAGGCCTGCTGCGTGCGGTTCGTTAAGTCGTGATCACCTCCGATCGCCCCTGATCGCCAACGCGCAATGTCATCCTGAGCAACGCGAAGGATCTGCTCGCAGCGGCAGGGCCCGATCGGTATCGGAGGGGCCTCGCCAGTGCCAGGCGATCTTTCGCGGCGCTTAGGAGGACAGTTTTTGCAGGCCGTCCAGCGCCCGCGTTCTTGCGCCTGTTGTTTCTTTGCCTTAATCGGCCAAACCAAAAAGCCCCGGCCGCGCGGTGAGCGCGGCCGGGGCGGTTCAAAACGGGTCTTGGTATCGCATCCGATCAGCGCTTACGGCGTGCGCGTTGCAGCTTGGCGGAGGCCAGGCCGAGTCGTGCGAGCATGCCATCAAAGCTGCCCGCCACCTTGCCTGCACTCCGCGGCCGCGCCGTGTGCCGTTTGCCGCCGACCGTCCGATACAACGTCTTCGTCATGGGTGCTCCTTCCAGTACAAGACCGTGAAAGAACCTAACACACGTTCGGCCGACAGGTGCCGTTTTCAGGGCGTTCGTAACATCCGATAACTAGCAGGAGGGCCTTGGGCCATGGTGCAGACGACAGGATGGTCCTTGGGGATCAGGCCGTGGGCCTTGTTGCAAAAGCCATGATGGGCCCGAAGACGTTGAAGAAGGTTGCGCATTTCACCAAGGCCTAAGGCCTACTGCCCAAGGCCTACTGTCCATGGCCTACGGCCTACGGCCCAAGGCCCGCTTCTGAATCCCTCCGACTTCGGTTAGAACTCGCCATCCCATGATCGACCTGAAAGACCTCCGCGAGAATCCCGGCCGTTACCAGAAGGGGGCGGCGGATAAGAACATCAAAGTGGACATCGACGCCGTCCTCGAACTCGACGCCCGGCAGCGCAGCGCGCAACAGGAGTTCGAGAAGCACCGCGCCGAACAAAACGCCGCGTCGCAGCAGATCGGCAAGCTCAAGGATCCCGACGAAAAGAAGGCCGCCGTCGCGCGGATGGGCGAGCTGAAGACCAAGGTGAAGGACGCGGAGGAAACCGCCAAACGGATCGGCACCGAGACCGAGCAACTTCTCCTGCAGATTCCGCAACCTCCCGACGCCGACGTGCCGGTGGGGCGCGACGCGTCGCAGAACGTCGTGATGTACAACTGGGGCGAGCCGACCAAGTTCAACTTCAAGCCCAGGACGCACATCGAGCTGGCTGAGAAGCTGAAGATCGTCGACTTCGATGCCGGCGTGCGCCTCGCGGGCAGCCGGTCGTACATGCTGCTGGGCGCGGGCGCCGAACTGCACAACGCCGTGCTGCGGCTGGCGGTCGACATGATGATCCGCCAGCACGGCTTCACGCAAGTGAACGTGCCCGTGCTGGTCCGCGAGGAAGCGATGCTCGGCACCGGCTTCTTCCCCGGCGGGCGCGAGCAGGCGTACCACGTGACCGAGGACAACCTTTTCCTCACCGGCACTGCCGAGGTCGGCCTGACTGCGCTGCGGATGAACCAGACGCTTGATGAGAAGGATCTGCCGCTGAAGTACACCGCCGTCAGCACCTGCTTCCGCCGCGAAGCCGGAACCTATGGCAAGGACACGGCCGGCTTCTACCGCGTACACCAGTTCGACAAGGTTGAGCAGGTCGTCATTTGCAGGAACGACGTCGACGAGAGCAAGGAGTGGCACAAGAAGATGCTCGGCTTCAGCGAGCAGCTTTTGCAGTCGCTCAAGCTTCCGTACCGCGTCATCCAATGCTGCACCGGCGATATCGGCGTGAAGAACGCGGCGATGTTCGATGTCGAAACCTGGATGCCCAGTCGCTTCGACGGCAAGGACGACGCAACCGGCTATGGCGAAACGCACAGCGCTTCGCGCTTGTATGAATTTCAGGCGCGTCGCCTGAACCTGCGTTACAAGGGTGCCGACGGCAAGCTGCGTTTCTGCCACACGCTCAACAACACGGTGGCCGCCAGCCCGCGCATCCTCATTCCAGTGATCGAGAACTATCAGAACGCCGACGGATCGGTCACCGTTCCCGAAGCGCTGCGGGTTTACATGGGCGGGCGCGAGCGTATCGGCTGATTATGGAGGGCAGACTCGCATGTTCGGCTTTTTCAATCGCAAGCCTCGCCAGCCGGATTGGTCGACGTTCATGTCGGCCGACGAGTACGCCGATTGCGTCAAGCTGCTCGACGAGCACCTGCGCTCGCTGCCGATTCCGACATTTTCGATCGTCGACGGTGTTGTGGTCTTTGAGGGCGATGATCGAAAGATGGGTCTGCAGAACCTCCTGCAGACCTGTCACCGCGCCGGCCGCGAGCACTGGCTGGAGATTATTCGCGACCACTTTGCCGCGATGGACGAGGCTCGCGAGCAGTACGATCTCACCGACTTCGGCGCGATTCAGCCGCGCCTCACCGTTCGCATCTACAGCGAAGAGTCGATGGAGCAGATCAAAGACAACCTGCTCTACCGCCGACACATCCCCGGCACCGCAAGCGTGCTGTGCGTGGACATGCCCAAGTCGATCCGCACCGTCAGCCGCACCGAGATCGGGCATTGGCCGATGAACTACGACGAGCTGTTCGCGGTCGCGATGGACAACACGGCGCGGCTCAGCAAGGCGCAGCAGGACACGATCGAACTCGATGCCGAGACGTCGTTGCAGGTCATCGTCAGCGAGGACACCTACGCCGCGACGGCGGCGCTGCAACTGGAGAAGTTCCCCGAGTTGATCGGCGACCACGGCTCGCTCGTCGCCATCCCGACCGCCGGCATCGTGCTGGTCTACCCGTTCAACGACGCAAGCGTCGTCAGCGCGGTCCACAAGATGATCGCAATCGCCGACACGCAGTACGACCAGGGCCCGCAGTCTGTTTCCAATCGCCTCTATTGGCGCCAGCACGGCGGCACGTTCGTCGACCTTCCCTGGCGCATCGACGGCCGCGACATGATCTTCACCCCGCCGGGCGAATTCATCGATCTGCTGAACCGCCTCGGCAGCGCGTCCTGATCGCGGGCGTCCGTGCGAATTGTCGTCATCGACATCGACTCACGCCGCCCCCGGGTGAATTCTCCGCCTTCAGTGCCACCCCTTGCCATTCTTCTTCGTGCCACAGACGTTGACTTCGATGCCGAGATCGTGGGCGAGTTGCGCTTTGACGAGCATGGCTTTGTCGGCTTCGTCGGCGGAGTTGGCGTAGGCGACCTGGATGTGGTTACTCTGGTGCTTGGCCATCATCTGGTCGCGGCTGGTGCCGTAGGTGACTGCGTGCATGATCGGCCATTGGGGCGTGGTGGCGTCCCAGCGGCGTTGGGTTTCGGCGGGGGGCAATTCGATCGCGCCGGCGCGGCCGATGTCGAGCTTGAGTTTGTTGTGCTCGATGAAGAAGCGGCTCCAGACGATTTCGCCGGACTTGCTGATGCCCTTGAGCGTGCCGCCGCCCAGACGGAAGTACATGCTCGGTTGGCGTTCGCTGCTCGCGCCGCGCCATCCGTCGACGAAATGGGCCGGCGGAACACTGCCGCTGATGAGGAAGACCCAGACGTAATCGTCGGTGGTGCCGCTCAGGTCGCGGTCGCCCCAGCGCAGGTCGTGCAGGGTGTTTTCCACGGGCTGGCCCATCGCCTTGTGGATGCGATAGGTCAGCAATCCGTCGAGGCCGGCGCATTCGTCGACTTCGTTGAAGTGCGGGATCGGCTGGCCCTCGAACAGGACGCGCTCGCCATCCCGCGATTTTACCGGCGGGCGGTCGGCGTTGTTGAGCGTGCCTTCGACGAGGTCGCTCGCCGGCAACAAATCCTTCAAGCCCTGCTGGTACTGGATGCCGATCGTGTGACACCCGAAATCATCCGCAATACGCACCGCAGCGATGTACATGCGGCACTGCTGCAGCACCTGGCTCTGCGTCAGCTCGTCGGCCTCGTTTTGCCCGAACTTGAACTGCAGCCCGGCGTTGGTGTACCAGTTGAAGACCTCCCATGCTTCGGCGTCGGTGACCTGCGTCGTTTCGTAAAACAGCGATGACTGTGACAGGCGTTCCTTGAACACGCCCGTCGGGTGCAGCAGCTCGTCCGGGATGATGGCATTGAACATGCCCATGCACCCTTCGTCGAACACGCCCATGATCGCCTTCTCGCTCTTAAGCTGCTTGGCGAGCGCCGCCGCCAGCTTGGCTTCCTTGCTGCCGACTTTCACCTTCTTGAACTTGGTGACGTGGGCGGTCTTGTGCCTGGCGACGCCGTTCTTGAGCCACGATTTGAGCGACGTGCGGAAGTAGTCGTCGGTGAAGTCTTCGCTCCAGATCGTGGAGTACTTCACGCCCGCCTTGGTGAGCGAGCCGTTGAGATTGAGCATGCCGACCAGGCCCGGCCAGGTGCCCGACCAGTTGGCGACGGTGAGGATCGGCCCGCGGTGCGTCAGCAGTCCGTGCAGCACGTGGTGGCTGTACTGCCACACGCACTCGGCCACGATCAGCGGGGCGTCGGGGTCGATCGACTTGAAAACCTCCATGCCCAGCTTCTGCGAATCGATGAAGCCATGCTTCTTCGATTCATCGTACGGGTGCCCGCGCACGACTTCGCAGCCAAGGTCAGCGATGGCCGTCGCGAGTGTGGCTTCCATCTTCGACTGCTCCGACCAGCACTTCTGGTTCGCAGACGCGCGCAGGTCGCCGCTGGCGATGAGGACGACTTGCTTCTTCTTGAGCTTGGTGGCTTTTTTCAGACCGGGCAGTTGATAAACGGGCATGGTTGCAATTCCCTTCGGCTGGTTTAATGATCGCGCAGAAGTCTAACGGAAGTCGGTGGAGGCTCAAACTACGCGTGTTAAGAGAACCTCGCCGCTGCAGCGGCAAGGCCGGAGTAATGGAAGGTGTGCGATGGACGTGCTGGTCATTGGTGGAAGCGGATTTTTGAGCGGTACGCTGGCGCGAACGGCGCTGGCGGCGGGGCACCGGGTGTGGGCGGTGACCCGCGGGCAGCGCGCATTGCCGCAGGGGGTGCGGGCGATCGTCGCAGACCGCAAAGATCCCACAGTTTTCCGCGCCGCGATCGAAAGCGCGGGCGCGACATGGGATCTCGTCGTCGATTCGATCGGCTTCGCTGCCGCCGATGCGGAGCAGGATTTGGAGTGTTTTGCCGGCCGCGCCAGGCAACTGGCATTCGTCTCGACTGACTTCGCCATCAGCCCGTTCAACCGGCCTTGGAGAATCGACGAGACCTACGACCGGTTTCACGATTCCCCCTACGGCACCGGCAAGCGCGCCGCCGAGCAAGTGCTGCTGAACGCGCGAGCCGGGGCGATGGCGATCACAATCATCCGTCCCGGCCACATCTATGGCCCAGGCTCGCTGCTGGGCTGCATCCCCTTTGCCGGCCGAGACCCGAAATTGATCGAGAAAATGCGCCGCGGCGACACCCTCCAACTCGTCGGCGGCGGGCATTTTCTGCAACAGCCGGTGCTCGCCGAAGACCTGGCGAAGATGATCCTGTCGGTCGCGGGGAATGAACTGGCGAAAGGCGAACTCTTCTTCGGTGCCGGGCCGGACGTCATCGAATCGTGGCGCTTCTACCAGATCATCGCCGACGTGCTGGGTGTGGAACTGAAGATCGAGGAAGTCTCGGTGCAGAAGACGCTCGCCGAGAAGCCCGACCTGGCGTCGTTCTTCACACACCGCGTGTACGACATGAGCAAAGCGAAAGCAGCGGGGCTGCGTGTGCCAACGACGTCGATCGTCGATGGGCTGCGGACGCATGTGGAGTCGCTTGTCTGACGTACTGTGGGCATCCTGCCCACAGGGGCTTTTGAATCCCGCTGTAGGCTGGAAGCCTACAGTACGAATTCACCCCTTGATCGCGCCGACGAGTTCTTTGTTCGTCTTCATCTTGGTCATCGCGTCGATGAGCGACTTCAGCGCCGCTTGCGGCTGCATGGTCATCAAATGTCGGCGGATGTTGCGGGCGGCGGCGAGGGTTTGCGGATCGAGCAAAAGCTCTTCCTTACGCGTGCCGCTCTGCGGAATGTTGATGGCGGGGAAGCAGCGCAGGTTGGCGAGCTGGCGGTCGAGCGTCAACTCCATGTTGCCGGTGCCCTTGAACTCTTCAAAGATCACCTTGTCCATCTGGCTGCCGGTGTCGATCAGGCAGGTCGCGAGGATCGTCAGGCTGCCGCCTTCTTCGATCTTGCGGGCAGCGCCGAAGAGCCGCTTAGGCACCTCCAGCGCCCGCGAATCGACGCCGCCGGAAAGCGTCTTGCCGGAGCGCGAGTCGCTGTTAAACGCCCGGCCGAGGCGCGTCAGCGAGTCGAGCAGCACGATTACGTCCTTGCCCATCTCGGCCCGGCGCTTGCACCGCTCGATGACCAGTTGCGACAGGTCGAGATGCTTTTCGATCGTGTTGTCATTGCTGGAAGCGAAGAGCGTGCCGGGCACGTTTCGCTTCATGTCGGTGACTTCCTCGGGACGTTCGTCGACCAGCAGCAGGACCAGCTCGGCGTTCGGATGATTCAGATGGATGCCGCGGGCCAGATTTTGCAGCAGGATGGTCTTGCCGGTGCGGGGCGGGGCGACGATGAGCCCGCGCTGGCCGAAGCCGATCGGCGTCAGCAGGTCCATGATCCGGGTCGTGAACTCCTGCGGATTGTGCTCCAGCTTGATCTGCGGTGCCGGATCAAGCGCGGTGGCGTCGTAGATCGCGTGCCGCGGCTGCCACTCGGGCAGGGGGGTGCCTTCGATTCGCGTGATCTTGCCGGTCTGCTTGCCGCGCACTTCCGCTTCGATCAGCATGCCCGGGCGAAGCTGCAACTCCACCCAGGTTCGGCGCGGTATGTAGATACCGCCCGGCCGCGAGGGCCGCAGCGGGTGCGCAGGATCGCGTAACGACGCATCCTTGCGTTCATCGGCGATGTGAACGAGACCTTCGACTAATTGTTCGGGCATGTTGCTGGGGTTGCGCGTCAGTTACATTGCCGCGCCTTCCAATGTAGAGTCGAGCGTACACGAAACCCGAACTAAGGACAAACCGAATGGAACTGCTTGCCAAGCTTCAGGAAGACATGAAACTCGCGATGAAGGCCGGCCAGAAGGACCGGCTGCTGGTGATTCGCATGCTCATCAGCGAGGTCAAGAACATTGACCTGCAGCCCAGCAAACCCACTCCGCAGCAGGCGGTCGAGGCGTACAACAAGAAGCTGAAGAAGAGCCTGGAAGAGTGGGAAAAGCTCAGCCGGCCGGAGGAAGTGGGCAAGCTGAAGGAGGAGATCGCGATCGTCGAAAGCTACCTGCCCAAAAAGCTGCCCGCCGACGAAACCGAAAAGCTGGTCGACGCCTTCCTGGCCGCCAACCCGTTCACCGAAAAGGACGCCGGCCGGGCCACGGGCGTGTTCATGAAGCAGCACGGCAGCACTGTCGACGCCGGCATCGCCAGCGCCCAACTCCGCGCCAAGCTCGCCGGCAAGTGAAAACCGAAGCGATCCACGAATCGGCACGAATCTCACGAATGGATTTCAAAGCAGAAAGCCACAGATAAGGCTCAGGAGACCTTTGATTAACCACCAAGTTCACTAAGGACACCCAGCAGGCACGACCTCTTGGCCCGTAGATTTTTGGTGTCTTTGGTGTTCTTGGTGGTTGATAGAGAGTCGTTGAGCGGCCCCTCAGACAACAATGGCCTCCGTCTCACCCCATCGGTGGCGAATTCTCCTTCTGAATTCGTGAGATTCGTGTCAATTCGTGGATTGCATTCCCTGACCCCTGACCCCTGACCCCTGACCCCTGAAACCGAGATCCCTTGCGCGATCTAAGGGCTAACGTATCGCTGCGGCTGTCGAAGTTGACTTGCCGCCTGGCCGCGCCTTGGATGGCGGGAGGACCATTCAATATGCCTGAAACCACGCCCCCCAATCCCCTCGTCGGCCAACCTGCACCGCACTTCAGTTTGCCGGCCTCGACCGGCAAGACAGTCGATTCCAACGACCTCAAAGGCCAGACCTTCGTCCTCTACTTCTACCCCCGCGCCGACACGCCCGGCTGCACGGTCGAGGCCTGCGGGTTTCGCGATGCGATTGCTTCGTACAAAAAACTCGGCGTTCCCGTGTTCGGCATCAGCCCGGACCCGGTGAAGGACGTGACGAAGTTCGCCGAAAAATTCGATCTCAACTTCCCGCTGCTCGCCGACGCCGATCACGCGGTGTGCGAGGCGTACGGCGTTTGGCAGGAAAAAAGCATGTACGGCAAGAAGTACTGGGGTGCCGCCCGCAACACGTTCATCATCGCGCCGGACGGCCGCGTTTCGCGCGTGTTTGAGAAGGTCAAACCCGAAGGGCACGACAAGGAAGTGCTCGAATTCCTCAGCAAATAGGCGAGTCAATCGGCCGCAGGGGCGCGATTTCCTGTTGATTGCTTTGGCACCATGTGTTACAGGAAACCCCGCATCGCGCGACAGGGACCGTCGCGCGGGCCCATGATCGAAGTGAAATGTCGGGTTCAGCACGGATCGAGCGGCGCGACGTTTGCGTCGGGTGCCCTCTGCCGCCAATAAGGAGTTTGATATGGCAAAGCGTTCTTTTTCCTCTTCGTCAACCCCCACGCCAGTTGTCGTCTTGAAAACGCCCGCGGCCGCCGCGCCGGTGACGTCCGAGGTCGCCGCATCGACCCCGGTGCGCAAGACTGTCGTGCCCAAAAAAGCGACACCCCCGGGCAAGGCTGCCCCCGCACCGATCACCTACGACTTGATCGCCGAACGCGCCTATCACATCTGGCGCTCCGGCACCGGCGGCTCCGAAGCCGACAACTGGTTCCGCGCCGAGATGGAATTGAAGAACGAAACCGGGCTGTAGCCGGTCGCAAATCCGAATGACGAAACCAGAAGCCAGAACCAAATCCGAATGACGGAAATCCGAACCGGGACCGCCGGTCTCGTCATTCGGGTTTCAGAGTTGATTCGGATTTCTGGTTTCGTCATTCGGATTTGGTGTCCGACAAGCTTCGCCTTGCGAGCGACAGCCCGGCTACGATGCGCGCGTGGGTGAGGAGTCGTCCGATCGCCGCCGAGATCGTCGACATCCTCAGCTTCACCCTTATCCCCGAGGCGAAACTGAAGCAGACGCGGCCGGCCGACGGTAACGTCGCGGCGCGCGTCGATCGCGCCGTCAGCGAAATCCTCCGCCTGCATCCGGAAATCCCGTCAAAACTCGATGGAGCGGAAATCCGGCTCACAGAATTGACGTGGCTATTGACGACGCTGTCATTCTGAGCGCAGCGAAGAATCTTCTCGCCACGGCGAGGCCCATCCGTACACCAACGGGCCCTGACGCTGCCAGTAGATTCTTCGCTGCGCTCAGAATGACAGTGGGACTTGTCACTTCCTCGCTGCGCGCCGTCGCCTGAGCTCGGCGTCGATGAACGGGTCGAGTTCGCCGTTGTCCAACACTTTTTCGACCTGGCTGGTCTCGTGGTTCGTTCGGTGGTCTTTCACGCGGCGGTCGTCGAGGACGTAGGAGCGGATCTGCGTACCGAACGTCGCGGCACCTTTTTCGCCGACGAGTTCCTTGAGATCGGCGTCGCGCTTGGCTTGCTCGATCAGTTCGATCTTGCCTTTGAGGATGTTCATCGCCAGCCGCTTGTTCTGCTGCAGCGATCGTTCGACCGAGCAGGTGACGCTGATGCCGGTGGGGATGTGGGTGATGCGGGCCGCCGACGCGACCTTGTTGACGTTCTGCCCGCCTGGGCCGGACGCGCGGACGAAGGCGATGATTTCCAGATCGGTCTCGGGGATTTCGCTCGACGAATCCGATTCAGGAAACTCCGGCGTAATGCTCAGCCCGGCGAAGCTGGTCATCCGCTTGGCCTGGCTGTTGAAGGGGCTGATTCGCACGAGCCGGTGCGTGCCGGCCTCGGCTTTCATGTAGCCGAAGGCGTACTCGCCTTTGACGTGCATGGTGGCGGATTTAATGCCGGCCTGTTCGCCATACTGGCGGTCGACTTCGGCGACATCCCAGCCGCGGTTTTCCCAGAAATGCAGGTACATGCGCAGCAGCATCTCGGCCCAGTCCTGGGCCTCGGTGCCGCCTTCGCCGGCCTGGATGGTGACGAAGCAGTTGTTGCCGTCGGCCCGGCCGTCGAGCAGCGATTGCAGCTCGATGGCGTCGCCGCGTTTTTCCATCGCGGCCAATTGCTGATCGGCCTCTTCGAGCGTCGCCTGGTCAGCGGCCTCGGTGCCGAGTTCCAGCAGCGCGCGCACGTCCGCGAGATCGGCGAGAAAGGCTTCGATCGGATCGATCGCCGCCTTGATCAGCTTCAGTTCGGAAATGACAGGCTTGGCCGCCTCCTGGTTGTCCCAGAAACCGGGCGAGCCCATCTTGTCTTCGAGTTCTTTCTTGCGAGCTAGTTTTGCCGGCAAGTCAAAGAGAGTCGCGGATGCTTGTCATCCGCGCCTCAAGCTCGTCGAGAGCTTTTGAAAGGTTGTCGTGAATCATGAGCGGACGATCGTAGCACGGATGCAGCGGGATGTCATTCGGCTACGGCCGCGGCACAACGGCGATCGATCGAGGGCTGAGGTTCGACAGTGCCCAGAGAATCGCCGGCACTGAGGGTGTGAGATGCTCAAGTCGATTGCTGATCGACAGGACAATCAGCAGTGAGACGGGAATTGTCACGGTATTCTGCTGCGCCGGTATGGCCCGGTCGGTCGTGAGAACGCAATCAAAGCCGTTATCGGCGGCGAGTTGCAGAAGCGCGCCGTTCTTGATTCCGTTCCACTTCAGAAAGGTCACCGTGTAAACGTCGTGTTCGACGAGATGCTCACGGAGGTGAACGTTGACACATTCGTCCAGCAATACCTTCATGCGGCATCCATTTGGACCAAGTGAGCAAACAATTGCGTCTTCGCCTGCTCAAGTACCGCGAGCGTCATCTCGCGGCTGACCGACGGAAAGCCTTCCAGGAACTCACCAACCGTGCCGCCATGCTCGAGAATATCGAACAGGTGACCGACGGGCACCCGCGTGCCCTTAAAACACGGCGTTCCGTGCATGATCTCAGGGTCAATTTTGATCGGCGACATAAGCACGGATCTTACTCGACGCTTTAATCGCCCAGCAAGCGAAAACACCTCACCGGAAGTTCTTAAACTGCAGCGGCACCTTCTGCGTGCTCTTCTTGAGATGGGCGATCACCGTCTGCAGGTCGTCGCGCTTGGCACCCGTCACCCGAAGGGCTTCGCCTTGGATGCTGGCGTTGACCTTCAGCTTCAGGTCCTTGATCGACTTCTGAATTTCCTTGCTGATCTCCTTGTCGATCCCTTCCTTCAGCTTCACCTTCACGCGCACCGTGTTGTGCGTGGCGTGCTCGAGCTTCTGGTAATCGAGCGTCTTGGGGTCGACGTTGCGCTTGATCATCTTGGCGATCAGCACCTGCTTGACGGCCTCCAACTGCGGCTCGTTCTCGGCCGTCAGCGTCAGCTCCTTGTCCTTGCGATTCAGCTCGCTGATGCCGGCGCTGGTGCCTTTGAAATCGTACCGCGTGATCACTTCCTTGATCGCCTGCCCGACGGCGTTGTCCATCTCCTGCAGGTCGATCTCAGAAACAATGTCGAATGAAGGGTCGGCGGCCATAGTCGGGGAAGTGTACGCAAGACGATGCGATGCGTCATCCGTCGCGTTCCTCGTGTCGGCGCCGCATCGGTCGAACGAGTGAACCGCGAAAGCGCGAAGGACGCGAAGCAGAACGCGAGGGGACGTGCGGCTCGTCGGCCGTAGGGCACGCTATTGCGTGCCGCTCGGTGCCGCGATCGTCGCCGTTCCCGGTACGCAATAGCGTGCCCTACGACCGGCATCGATCGCGGGGCGACCAGACTTCCGCCGCTCGAACGTTGCGCATTAACGTGGCGCACGGACGTGTATAGCGGCGTCGCTTGCGCCTTCGCGGCAAATACCGGTCGCGAGCCGACGCGGAGGCGCGCGTGAGCCCCGCGATTGGCGCACCGGGCGCAGAAATGTCCGTCCGATGATTCAAAAAATCGCGCAACGCCTCGCGGGGCAAATCCAAATTTTTCCGGTGCGCTTTCTAACGACAAATCGAGTGCGCGTTGCGCGATTCACCCCGGAATCGCGCAACAGCGGTGTACTTATGGATGGACCCACTGCGCGCCCACTTTCGGCGAGTGCCTGACGGCCGATGTGACAGTGATGCATCACCTGTCACAGGGGTGTGCATCGCGTGCAATTCTGTAAATCGTGCTGGCTGCGGGGGATGGCCGTGTGGAGGGGGAAGCGAATGTATCACAATGTATCACCGGCCGCGGCGAGTTGTCGGCGTTGAAGAAGCCCGGCGATCGCATACGATATGCGGCTCGCTAAAACCTGAAGGATATGGAGCTAACTACATGAACCCCCGCCCGCACAGTTCGATCGTGACCGATGGCCGTGAACGCGCCCCGCAACGCGCTTTTTTTCGCGCGATGGGCCTCAAGGATGAAGACATCTATCGTCCGTGGGTGGGTGTGGCGAGCACCTGGAACGAAGCCACGCCGTGCAACATCACGCTCGACCGGCAGGCCAAGGCCGCCAAGCAGGGCGTGCAGGACGCCGGCGGGACGGCGCGGGAGTTTGTGTCGATCGCCGTCAGCGACGGCATCGCGATGGGCCACGAAGGGATGAAGGCGTCGCTGGTGAGTCGCGAGGTGATCGCCGACTCCATCGAGCTGATGTGCCGGGCGCATGGATACGATGCGCTGGTGGGTCTGGCGGGTTGTGACAAGAGTCTGCCCGGTACGTTGATGGCGATGGCGCGGCTGGATGTGCCGAGCGTGTTCGTCTACGGCGGGACGATCATGCCGGGCAAGTTCCAGGGCCGGGACGTGACGATCGTCGATGTCTACGAAGGCGTCGGTGCCAACGCGGTCGGCAAGATGACCGATGAAGAGCTGTACGAACTGGAATGCAACGCCTGTCCGACCGCGGGAAGCTGCGGCGGGCAGTTCACCGCCAACACGATGGCGTGCGTCGCCGAGGCGCTGGGCATGGCGCTGCCCGGATCGGGCTCGCCGCCGGCGATCGAAGTCGCCCGCGACCAGGCGGCGGTCGAATCGGGCAAAGCCGTCATGAATCTCATCGCCAAGGGCATCACCGCAAGGCAGATCCTCACCCGCAAGGCGTTCGAGAACGCCATCGCCATCGGCGCGTGTACGGGCGGATCGACCAACATCTTCCTGCACCTGCCGGCGTTGGCGCACGAGGCGGGATTTGAACTAACGCTGGAGGAGATCGACGCGATCTGCCAGCGCACGCCACACTTCGTCGACCTGATGCCCGGCGGAAAGTACACCGCGTACGACATCTATAAGGTCGGCGGCGCGCCGGCGATCATGAAGGCGCTGCTCGACGCGGGCCTGCTGCACGGCGACTGCCTCACCGTGACCGGCAAGACCCAGGCGGAGAACCTCAAGGACATCAAAGTGCCCGGCCCGGAGCAGGACGTCATCCTGCCGGTGAACAAGCCGATCCGCGCGACCGGCGGATTGAAGCTGCTCAAGGGCAACTTCTCGCCCGAAGGCTGCGTGATCAAGGTCGCGGGCGTGAAGAACCTCAAGCACCGCGGCCCGGTGAAAGTGTTCGACGGCGAACAGGCCGCCATGGCGGCGGTGCAGGCACAGCAGATCGTCAAAGGCGACGTCGTCGTCATCCGCTACGAAGGCCCCAAGGGCGGCCCGGGCATGCGTGAGATGCTTGCCACGACCGCGGCGATCTACGGGCAGGGACTCGGCTACGAAGTCTGCCTCATCACCGACGGCCGATTCAGCGGCGGCACACGCGGGCTGAGCATCGGTCATGTCGGCCCTGAAGCGCAAGTGGGCGGGCCGATCGCGCTCGTGCAGAACGGCGACATCATCGACGTCAACGCCGAGAAGGGCACGATCACGCTCGAAGTGAGCGACGCCGAACTCGCCCGCCGCAAGGCGCTGTGGACAGCCCCGAAGGGCGCGTACCCCAACGGCGTGCTCGCGAAATACGCCAAGCTCGTCGGCCCGGCCCGCTACGGCGCGGTGACGCACTGATTGCTGGGTAGTGTGGGCAGGATGCCCACGCTCAGCCCACGCTCAGCCCATGCTGTGGGCAGGATGCCCACCGTACCAAATCAGTGGGCGTGCTCTGTGGGCGGTTGTCGCGGATGCGGTGCTTGTTGCGGCGCATCTGCGGCAATGATCGGCGGCATCTCGCTGGATGCCGGGCGACGGGCCTTTGACGGGTCGCGGGCGACGATGATCTCGAGATCAACCGAGCCGGCGATGGGCATATCCCAGGCGGTCTCGGATGTGTAGCTCGGCGTGTATTGCAGCACGTCGGGCCGGCCGGGCTGACCCAGCACACGGCGCTTAGACTCGGGCAGTTTCGGCAGCGCGGTGCGGCCGACGGAGAGCCCTTCCTGCTGCGTCGCCAGCCGCATGTACAGCGTCCGCGAGTTCGATGAAGTCAGTTCGCGTGCGACCGCAAAAACATCGTCGAGATTGTTAGCGGTGAAGCGATAGGGCGTGTAGCGGGTCTGGTCCATGACGTGACGCGCCGCGTCGCCGACCGTCAACGCGTACTGGCCGTCGGGCAGATCGGTGGGGAGTTTGAAGTCGGCGGGGCGGGTGAGCGATTGGCCCTTCCACGGGCGCGCCGTTACGAAGACGCGCACGGTTTCGCCGGGCTTGTAGACGCTCTTGGCCGGCTGGATGGTTTCGATGATCGCCACCTTGGCGGACGGCTCGACCGACAGCCTGCCGGTGATGCGCTTGACGTAGGTTTGCGCGAAGGGGTTCTCCATGCCCAACTGCATCGGGACCGAGAGATCGCGGGCAATCTCCATCGCCTGCGTAAGGCTGGTCGAGGTATTGGCGAGATCGAGCTTCTGGCCGTTCTCGAACTCGATCGACAGGTTGTAGTCGATGGTGAATTCCTGGGGCAGTTGGCTCTGGCCCATGACGGCCGCGGAGATCGCCATGCTGCAGCCAATGGGGGTGAACTTCGGATGGCGAACGACACGGAACTTGTACGCCTGCGCCGCCGTCCGTTGCGGGCCGGTGACGGAGAGTTCGATCGGGATCATCGCCGGTGCCTTGCCGAGTAGGCCGGCGATCGCGACCGATTCATCGCTGTGGATCGCGCCGTCGACGTGCAGCAGCGCTCCGAGCTTGAAGCTCATGGACTCATTCGGGATGACCGTATGAACGAACCCCACACCCATCGGCAGATCGACAGCGCCCTCGGCGTTGAACTCATGCCCGAAGGCGAAGACGCGGTCGCCGAGAACTTCGGTGACGGTTCCGATGGCAGCGAGGTCAAGATCGCCGCTGATGATCGGGATGCCGATCGCCGCGCCGGGCTGCAGTTTGGCGTCGCTCGGCGCGGTCGCCGGGGCTCCGGCGCCGCCGCCTTGCAGGAGTGTGAAGCCGGCGAAATCATGGTCGATGCGCGGCTTCATGGTGTCGAGGAATCGCGTCGACACGCCGGAGGCAACCAGCGGCAACGACAACCGCTTGAGCTGCGGCGCACGATCTACCGGCGCTGCAACGTTGATCGCCTGCGGCGCCTCTGGCTTGAGCACTGCCAGGATTGTCGGCAGCGCGTCCCATCGCCGGGCAGTGGTCTGCGGCTTGGCGACATCGACCTCCCGCTTCATTGTCGGCACCTGCAGCATCTCCTCGATCGGGCGCACGCCTGCGATCGGGTCTTTGGTGAACTCCCATCCCAGCGCGAACGCCCCGATCATCCGCTCGCGTCTCTGCTTGTCGATCAGGAAAATCGGCGACCCGCTCATGCCCGCCACCGCGCCGCTGTGCTCGAGGTTTTGTCCCTTGCAACGGATGAGCACGATGTCGTGCCTGGCGCCCATCTGGTTCTTGAGGACCGAAATGACTTCGACATCGAACCGCTCGATCTTCGTGCCGCTGAAGACCGAGAGCCCATAGCCGGTCATCCCGGGTTCGACTTCGCTGACGTGCATGTGCCGCGCCGGATCAAAGAGCGACGCCGGCTCTGCACCGGCTTTGGCCGCACTGTCGGCACGGACGGCACACGAACAGCACATCAGCAAAGCAGGCAAGAGGGCGGCACAACGCATGGCAGGCAGCGTAATCAGCCGGATGGGAAATGGCTACCCGGGAGGCGTGATGGAGCTGTTGCGACGCGATTCAAGTGTCACCCGCTCCGACGCGATAAAAATGTCACCTGTCATCCCGTCTTTCGCAACACATGGACGGGCTTGGTCGGCCGCGGTCACTTCAATGTGATCTGCGGACGCTTCGTCGGTTTGTGTGCCTCGTTATTCACGATCAGACCCCGTTTGCCGCAGGCGGTGCGGGGTCGACGGGGACGCCGCGCGGCGTCGGCTTGCGGCGCTTCCGCCAGAGCATCGGCGCGATCGAGCACGGCCGCAGCACGCACCCGATCGGCAGGATCACACCCAGCGAGCCGCAGCGATTTGCCCAGTGCCGATTGAGCCCGTTGAATAAACTCAGTAACACTCAAGAAGACTTGTCCACGAATTTTCACGAATCTTCACGACTACGATCAGCAGAATGGACTCATTGCTACATTCGTGTGAATTCGTGCAGATTCGTGGGTCGCATTTCGTCTTGTTACCTTGATAGATGTGCATTGAAAGCTGTGATTCAAGAACCTCAATCGCCGATTGCGAAACGGAATCGCCAGTCGCAAATTGCAAATCTCTCCAGCAATGGCAACGCTACCCATTTCCCGCTGTCGCTGTAAAATTCGCCGTTCTTATGAAGACCAATACCGCGCTGAAGGCCGCTGACCTTTCCGGGCAGATTGACGCTGTTTTTGACCTCGCCGCGAAGAAGAGCATCGCGCTCGACCGGGCGTGGGATTCGAGCAAGGGGACGCCGGTGTTTACCGTGGCGGGGCAGTATACCTCGCGGGGGTGGACCGAGTGGACCGAGGGGTTCATGTACGGCAACGCGATCCTGGCGTTCGACCATACCGGCGAGAAGAAGCTCTTGGAGATCGGCCGGCGCAAGACGCTGGAGCGGATGGCATCGCACGTGACGCACATCGGCGTACACGATCACGGGTTCAACAACCTCAGCACGTACGGCAACCTCCGCCGGCTGATGCGCGAGGGGAAGATCGCCGCCAACGAGTGGGAGAACCACTTTTATGAGCTGGCGATCAAGGCGTCGGGCGCGGTGCAGGCGGCGCGGTGGCAGGGCGTGCGGCCAGACAAGCCCGACCCGCGCTCGGGCAACACCACGGCGCTGGGGTACGTCTACAGCTTCAACGGCCCGCACTCGCTGTTCGTCGACACCATGCGGACCATCCGCATCCTGGGCGTCGCGTGGCAGCTCGGGCATCGCCTGATGCACGAGAACGACCGCAAGGCCGACCTGCTGAAGCGATCGGTGCTGCACGGGCTGACGACCAGCCAGCACATTCTCTTCCACGGCGGATCGGGGCACACGTATGACGTGCGGGGCAGGACGGCGCACGAGGCGATCTTCAATCGCACCGACGGCGTCTTCCGCTGTCGCAGCACGCAGCAGGGGTACTCGCCGTTCAGCACATGGACGCGCGGGCTGGCGTGGGCGATGCTCGGGTACGCCGAGGAGCTGGAGTTCTTCAAGGCGATCGACAGCAAGGTGTTCGAGGCGAGCGTCGGCCTGAAGAAGAAGGACGTCGTTGCCGTCTACGAGGCAGCGGCGCGGGCGACGTGCGATCACTACATCGACGACGTCTCCTGTGCCGACGGCATCACTTACTGGGACGACGGCGCGCCCAATCTGCACAAGCTGGGCGATTGGAAATCGAAGCCCGCCGACTTGGAGCAGGATGAAGAGCCCGTCGACGCCTCGGCCAGCGCGATCGCGGCGCAGGGGCTGATCCGACTCGGCAATTATCTCGGCAAGACTGCGGGAAAGAAGTATTTACAGGCGGGGCTGACGATCGCCAACGTGCTGACGCAGACGCCGTACCTCAGCACATCGCTCAAGCACCAGGGCCTGCTGCTGCACAATGTCTACCATCAGCCCAACGGCTGGGACTACGTGCCGCCCGGCCGCAAGGTGCCGGTGGGCGAATCGAGCATGTGGGGCGACTATCACCTGCTCGAACTGTGCGCGCTGGTGAGCCGAATGAGCGAAGGAAAGTATCTCACCTTCTACGACGCGTAAGGCGCGTCGGGGAGTGGCGATGAAGGCTGCGATGACGGCGCGACGATGCTGCAAGGCCTATCTGGGCTGCGTGCGCGAGCGCTTGGATCGCCATCGCCCGCGGCGAGGTCAGGCGCACGATTCCGAGATCGCCGTTGCCTTCTCGACCGAGGCGGGGACCGCGGATTTCCTCGAGCAGTTCGCCCGCGTCCTCGATGACGTTGCCGGCCGGCTTGAAGCCCACGAAACCTTCGAGCCGTGGCAACTTCGAGAGGTCAATTGACTGGGACGGCTCGACGCAGGCGGGGGCGAGCAAGGCCGAATTCTTCGGCTTCCTACGCGGAGGATTCTCACCATCGCGAGCGGCCGGGGCATGCTCCGTGAAGTACAAGCAAACGAGATTGAGCAGTTGCGTGAGCCGCCGCTCCAAGCAATCGAAGCCGTCGAACAGCCGACCGCGGAGCAGGTCGTCGAGCGGCAGTAGCGCGTGATAAACGATTCGGCCGAGGATGCGGCGGGGGTGAAGAGTCATCCGATGACCCCCACATAGCCCCAGGTCGGCTGGCCGTTGCGGTTGTCGTCGCCGTTGAGGTAATAGAGGCGGTTTCCGTCGATCCAACTGATGCCGCCTTTGCGACCGGTCGGGAGCGAAGAATGCACTTCCCATTCGCCGGTGGCGATGTTGTAGCTTCGGACGTCGGCGATGATCTGCTGCGCCGCGCCCTGGCCGGCGAGGACGAAGATGCGCTTGCCATCGGTGACTGTGTTGGCTTCGGCGTGGCTGGCGGCGACGGGTTGATCGGCCAGCTTATTCCAGCCGTCGATGCGCTCGACGTACTCGTACAAACTGCGGCTGACGAGGTAACTCGTCCCGTGGTCGAACTCACCGCCGACGACGTAGAGGTGATCGTTGACCACGATGACGCTGTGATGGTCCGTCGCCTCGGGCAGCGGGGCGGCGTCTGTCCAGCCCGCCGCCGGATTCGCGAGATCAAGCACCCAGTGAGTCGCCTGCGAAGTCACGCGACTCTCGTCGTCGCCGCCCATCAGGTGCAGCTTGCCGTTCAGATTCGCCATCAGCGCGCCGAAGCGGATCGCGGGGAGTTTGCCGAATCGCTGCCAGGTGTCGTTGATCGGGTCGTAGCGCCAAACCTGGTCGGTGCCGGTGCGCGTGAGCAGCGGCCCGGTCTGCCCGCCGGCGAGGTAGATGAATCGGCCGTCCGTTGCAGCACCGGTGTGCGTCGCGGGGGCAGGCATGTTGTCGCGGCGGCCCCACTTCAGCGTGTTCAGATCCAGCACATCGACGCGCTGAGTGATCTGGGTGTAATCCGGATTGGTGAAACCGCCGAAGACGTACATCCGGTTGCCCAGACGCACCGCGCTCGCCTCGACGCGCGCGATCGGCGAACCGAAGCGCGTGCGCGACCAGTCGATATTCGCGCCCTGCCGATAGGCAGTCGGCGGATCGACCTGGGTTATCTTGACCGATGCGATTCGGTTGAGCTTGGCCGCACTGTCGCCAGCGAGCGTGAGATTGCCGTCGGTAACATGGATGGTTTCGATGCCTTCGACGAACGGATGATCCGCATCGTACGGCTTGCCCTTGGCAAGCCATTGGCCCTCGGCGCGAAGGCGATAGTCGCCGTCGAGCTTGTTCGGATCGCCCATGAGGACGCGGACGCTGTACCAGCCATCGCTCGGGACGGCGGCGCTCCAGGTGTCGCCTTCATTCATGTCGATGCGCGTGTCGCCGCGCACGTTGTCGAACACCGATTTGACGACCTCGGCACCGGCGCGCTTGTCGCGGTTCCAGCCGTAGGTAAGTCCATTGCCTCGCTGCTCATACTTCGCCCCGTAGTCGTACCGATACCCAGGCGGCGGCTCGATGGCTTCGGGCTGGAAGTTCACGCGCAGCGACCACGCGTCGGCGGCCAACAATTGACGCGCCTCCAGACGCTCTACAGCGACACCACCATTGGTCCCAAAGCGATACGTCATGAACGACGTTACAACGGGCATTGCGAAGAAGGACTGAAGCTGACATGAACCACGGATTATGTGGGGAGTGATCAGTAGATAGTTGAGATTAGATGGTTGATAGCGGGATTCGGCGAACCCGCTATCGACTATCAACGATGTACTGCCGCCTTTTCTCTTAAAACCCATGAACGCACGTTCACACCAATCACGTTCCGGTTGATGCGCCGTTCACCTCGTGTACAACCCTCATCATGACGCAAGCGGCAACCCCCACTGAATCGGTCACCATCCTCGGCGACGGCGCGATGGCGACGGTCTGCTCGATTCTGCTCGCCCAAGGCGGGCACCGGGTGACGATGTGGGGGGCTTTTGAGCGCTCGATCGAACGCCTGCTGCAGGATCGCGAACAGAAGCGCCTGCTCCCCGGCATCCGCGTGCCCGGCAGCGTCCGACTCACTGCCAACGACAACGAGGCATTCAACGGCGCGACCATGATCATCACCGCCGTCCCGACGCAGTACATGCGGTCGGTGTGGAAGCGTTTGAAGCCGTTTGTTCCCGCGGGCGTGCCGGTCGTTTCGGTGGCTAAGGGAATCGAGACCGACACGCTGCTGCGCCCCAGCCAGGTGATCGAAGACGTGCTCGACCATGCGCTCGGGAAGAAGAAGAACGAACTGGCCGTGCTGTCAGGCCCGAACATCGCCGGCGAGATCGCGCGCTACCTCCCCGCGACCGCTGTCGCCGCGTCCGCCGATGATGCGCTGGCGGTGCGCGTGCAATCGGCGATGAGCACGCAGTGGTTTCGCGTCTACACCAACGCCGATGTGCTCGGCGTCGAACTCGCCGGCGCGACGAAGAACGTCATCGCGATCGCCGCCGGCATGCTCGACGGCATGGGCGCTGGTAACAACGCCAAGGCCGCACTGGTCACGCGCGGCCTCGTCGAGATCATGCGCCTCGCCGAGGCGATGGGCGCCCAGCCAATCACCTTCTCCGGCCTTGCGGGCCTGGGTGACCTGATCACCACCTGCGTCAGCCCTGAAGGCCGCAACCGCACCGTCGGCGAAAAAATCGGCAAAGGCGCCAAGCTCAAGGACGTCCTCGCCAGCATGAATAGCGTCGCCGAAGGCGTTGCAACGACCAAGGCGGTGTACACGCTTGCCAAGCGCTACAAGGTGTCGATGCCGATCACCGAAGAGGTCTACGCGGTGCTGTTCGAGGACAAGGACGTGATCGCGGCGCTGTCCGACCTGATGGGCCGCGAGCCGAAGCCCGAGATCGAGTGAGTGTCCGGGCGTAGACATATGTGGGTTCTTCCCCGAAGGGGGATTATGCATCAGGAAGAAATAGAACCGCCGACGACGCTGATTCCGCAACTGAGAATGAATTTCCTCGCAAAATCGCATGTGAAATCTGCGTCATCTGCGTAATCTGCGGTGCAAACTTTGGCCGGTGCATAGTCATCGAGAGGGCGGATTGACGCGTGGAAGTGGCGCGTCGATGCTTGCCCCCGGTCGCGCGGTTCGTACACTCGGTGCCCGGCTCATTTACCAAGGCATCACCATGATCGAGAAGATCTTCAAAGCGTACGACGTCCGTTCGACTTACCCGAATCCACTCAACGAAGACGCCGCGTGGAAAGTCGGGTATGCGACGGGAATGTTCCTGAAGCGCGGCAAAGACACGCACTTCGGCGGGGTGAAGGTGGCGAACGAGAACCGCGTCGTGGTCGGGCGGGACATGCGGCCGCACTCGCCGGCGCTGGCGGGGGCACTGATTGAAGGCCTGCGCAGCACGGGCATGGACGTCGTCGACGTCGGCATGATCGACACCTCGTTCATTTACTACGCCGTCAACGCCCTCGACGCGGTCGGCGGCATCCAGGTGACTGCCAGCCACAATCCGATCCAGTACAACGGCTTCAAGATCAGCGGCCCCAAGGCCAAGCCGATCGGCTCGGCGACCGGGCTCGAGGACATCAAGCGCATCGCCATGAGCCTCAAGCAGAAGGCGACGACCGGCGTGATGGGCAAGTATGAGGAGCAGGACCTGTGGGCCGGCTACCGCAAGCACGTGCTGTCGTTCCTCAACCTCCGCCGTCCGCTGAAGGTGATGATCGACGCCAGCAGCGGCATGGCCGGCAAGATGGTGCCGGCGGTGTTCGAGGGCGTGCGCGATCTGCAGATCCTGCCGCTCAATTTCGAGATCACCGGCAGCTTCGCCCACGACCCGAACCCGCTCGTCGAGGCCAATCTCAAGCAACTCAAGGATCGCATGACGCAGATCCCAGTCGACGTCGGCGCCTGTTTTGATGGCGACGCCGATCGCTGCATGTTCATCGACGAAAAGTTCACCACCATCGGCTGCGACATCCTCACTGCGGTGATGGCGAAGGACTTCTTGAAGATGCCGCAGAACAAGGGGAGCGCGATCGTCTACGACCTGCGCTCCAGCCATGTCGTTCTTGACGAAGTGAAAGCCGCCGGCGGCGTGCCCAAGCGCGAGCGCGTCGGTCACAGCTTTATGAAGAAGACGCTGGCCGAAACCAAGGCCGTCTTTGGCGGCGAACTGTCCGGGCACTTCTACTTCCGCGACAACTTCAACGCCGACTCAGGCGCCATCGCCTTCGCGCGCGTGCTCAGCATCCTCAGCGCCCAGCGCGGCACGCTCAGTGAGCTGATTCAGCCGTTTAAAACCTACTACCCGTCCGGCGAAGTGAACTTTGAAGTCGAAGACAAAGACGGAAAAATCCGCGAACTCGCCAACGCCTACAGCAAAGGCCAGGTCGATTACCTCGACGGCATCACGGTGGACATGGGCGAGTGGTGGTTCAACGTCCGCAAGAGCAACACCGAACCGATGCTGCGATTGAACCTCGAAGCGAAGACGCCGGAACTGCTCAAGGAAAAGTACAACGAACTGCAGGCCCGGCTGGGTCATCCGGCCGAGGGACACTGACGACAATTCTGAAGGATGAATTCTGACAGAAGACGTTCGCGACTGAATGTCTTCTTTCAGAATTCATCCTGCAGAATTCAGAATCTCCTAGAACCCCGTCCGCTTAAATTGCTTCTCTAGATCGCGCAGCGACAGTCGCAGCGTTGTCGGCCGGCCGTGCGGGCAGTTGCTGCTGCGGTCGACGAGTTCTTTACGCGCGAGCAAGGCGTCGATTTCCTGGGGCGTCAGCGGGTCGCCGGCTTTGATGGCGGCTTTGCAGCTCATCATGTCGAGCACCTCGTGAAGCAGTTCCTCCTCGGTGACGTCGAGAAGCTCCTGTTCGCCTTTTTCCAGTAGCTCTTGAACGAATGCACCGGGCTCGAGCCGGTCGAGGAAGCTGGGGAACGCGTCAATTGCGATCGCATCCGGGCCGATCGCGTGGGCTTCGACGCCGAGCTTGGCAAGGATCGGCTTGAGTTGCTCGAGCAGGTCGATCTGCCGCGGGCTGGCACGCAGTGTCGTGGGGATCAACATCTGCTGACTCTCCAACGTGCCGCTGGTGATCTTTCTTAAAAGGTCTTCGTACAGGATGCGCTCGTGCAACGCGTGCTGGTCGATGACGAGCATGCCCTCGTCGCTTTCGACGACGAGGTAGCTGTTGTGAAGCTGAATCGCTTTGGCAACCGCGGCAGGCGCGGTTCCGGTTCCCTCGCCCGGTATGTCCGGGAGAGGGTTAGGGTGAGGGACTTCGTGCGGACGCGAAGGCGCTGGCGAAATCACGGCAGAGCCTTCGCCCCAGCCCTCTCCCGGGCTTACCGGGAGCGGGGGCAGGCGCCGTTGCGGCAGCCATGCCGGGATGTGCGACTCGGCCGGCTGCGCGGGCGTTGCCGCGGAAGGCGCTGCGATCGGCGTCTTGAAGAAGCTCGCGAGCTGCTCCTGAAGATTCTTCCGCAGCGCTTCGGGCACTGGCTCGGCGGCGCTTGCAGTCGCGCGCGGCGTCAGGTCGTGCCCGAGCAGTACTTCGCGCACGGCGCTCATCACCAGCCCATAAATCCGGCCGCTATCGCGGAAGCGGACTTCGCTCTTGGTCGGGTGTACGTTCACATCGACGTCGCCCGGCGGCAACTCCAGAAGCAGGACGGCGGCGGGGTGGCGGCCGGGCTCGGTGAGGCCGCGGTAGGCTTCGCGCAGCGCGGACATGATGTACTTGTCGCGCACCGGCCGACGATTGACGTAGAGATGCTGGTACTTCTGCGTGGGCGAGGCGAGTTCAGGCAGGCCGATGATGCCGGAAATTTTCAGTTCGATGTCGTGCGCGTCGACCGCTAATCGCTGCTCGCGGAAGTGGTCGGGCCAGGCGGTGAGCAGGCGTTCGGTTTGCGTCGCGACGTTGTATTCGCGCGACAGCCGGCCGTTGTGGAAGAGGCGGAAGCAGATGTGCGGCTGGGGCATCGCCAGGCGCAGCAGCATGTCAGCGATGTGGCCGAACTCGGTCTGCGTACCCTTGAGGAACTTGCGTCGCGCCGGGACGTTGAAAAACAGGTTGCGGATCTCGACGGTCGTCCCGACATTGCCCGCCGACGCCTGCGGGTCAGAGATTTCGCCGCCGCGGTTGAGCAGTTCGTACGCAGCGTTGCTCGTCTGTTCGCGCGACAGCAAGCGGGCGTGCGAGACCGATCCGATCGACGCCAGTGCCTCGCCGCGGAAGCCCATGGTCTGAATGCGGAACAGGTCATCGTCGCAGGTGAGCTTACTCGTAGCGTGCGGCGCGAATGCCAGCGCCAGTTCCTCCTGCGGGATTCCGCCGCCGTCGTCGATGACGCGGACGAGTTCGCGTCCGCCGTCTTCGATTTCGACGGTGATAGTCGTCGCGCCGGAGTCGATCGCGTTGTCGACGAGCTCCTTGACGACCGACGCCGGCCGCTCAATCACCTCGCCGGCGGCGATGCGATTGACCAGGGACTGAGGGAGTTGCTGAATCGGGTTACGCGGCATCGAAGCGGAGAAATTTACCACGAAGCCACGAAGGAGGCACGAAGGGCCACGAAGCAGTCGAAAGAATTGATCCACGAATCAACACGAATCTGCACGAATATAGAACTGAATTTAGGACTGGATTTGTGCATGTTTCGGGTCTTCATTCGTGTCAATTCGTGGATCTAATCTGGATGTCTTTTTCGTGCCCCTTCGTGCATCCTTGGTGGCTTCGTGGTGACAATCCATCAGGCGGTTTCCGCTTCTTCTGCTTCCATGATCGCGTCTTCGTGCGGTGCCTGTGGGCGGTAGATCATGTAGAGGTTGCGGACGTAGATGAACCAGCCGAACGATTGACCCAGCAGCCCGATGGGGTCGCGGCGCCAGAGGAAATAGACCATCAGCATCGACGACCCGCCCAGGCTCATCCACCAGAACATCGGCGGGACGACGCTCTTCTTGCTCTTCTCGCTCACCAGCCACTGCACGATCATCCGCCCGGTAAACAGCACCTGCCCGAGCAGACCGAGGCCGACCCAGAGATAGCCGATGGGACTGGAGACGTTCAAAACCTTCTGTCCCCATGAGCGCTCGGTGCGCCCGCGTAATACGCGCTGGGCGAGTTCCTCGGCGCTGAGGTCGATGACGTTGCCGCTGGGCTCTTCGGTGATCGCGTACCTATGCTGTCCGTCGTCGGTGGTGTAGAGGATCGCCTTGTCGCGCGCATCGGGAAGCTGAACCGTCACCTCGACACCGCCCGGCCGCTTGATGGGCGAGGTCTCGGTGAGCGACGCGTAGACCCAGATGCCGAGGCCGACGATGAGGGCGATTTCGAGAACGAGGAGGGCGGAGCGTTTCATTCGTGTTCTTTATTAGCCGCAGATGGACGCAGATCGACGCAGATCAGGACTGGCGCATCAGTTTGCCAGCCAACTTCTGGAACTCCTCGGGGGTGAGCTCACGGATTCCAGACCCGCGACCGAATCCGAATAGATTGTACGTGGGCTTGAAACCGAGCACTTCGTTAACTTGCTTGCGAGGAACGATGCCGGCGGAGGAATGTCGTACGCATGGTGCCTCCCGCTTGAATGGATTGTCCTCAGGCAAACGGGAGCGATTTCCATACTCTCCACCGACTTCTGCGACTGCGACAATTGCTTGACGACCTACGGGAGCGTTCGGGTAAGCCCATGACGGAGCTGGACCCCTTAGTTCGTAAAAGAGCACCCCGTCGCCGGCCTGAACTTTGCGATTGGCTGTCTCGTGCTGAGGCTGCAGATAGATGTAATAAGGTAGGGAACCGTCATGCGGATGTGCCCATTGCGTCGTCAGCCAATATTTTGCGGGTCTTCTCACGCCCATGATGTTGCAGCCCTTCTATTGCTGTATCTGCGTTCATGTGCGGCTACTTTCCTAGCCGATCCGGATTCAGCGCCAAGAGTTCCGGCATCACGAACAGCCCGTCCTTGCGGACGAGGGTGTCGTCGAAGCGGATTTCGCCGCCGCCGTAGTCGGGGCGTTGGATGTTGACCATGTCCCAGTGGATTTGGCTGCGGTTGCCGTTGTCGGCTTCCTCGTAGGCCTGGCCGGGGGTGAAGTGGAAACTGCCGGCGATCTTTTCGTCGAAGAGGATGTCGCGCATCGGCTTGGTGATGTGCGGGTTGTAGCCGAGGCTGAATTCGCCGATGCAGCGGGCGCCTTCGTCGGAATCGAGGATGTCGTTGAGCGTCTGCGTGAGAGCTGCAGTTCCCGCCACGGCGTGACGGATTTTCCCCTTCTCGAACTGCAACTCGATGCCGGAGAAAATCGTACCCCGATAGAGTGTCTCGGCGTTGAAGCGGATCGTGCCTTCGACGCTGTCCTTGACGGGGCAACTAAAACATTCGCCGTCGGGGATGTTGCGCTCGCCGGTGCAGGGGACGGCACCAATGCCTTTGATGCTGAACTTCAGGTCGGTGCCGGGGCCGGTGATGTGGACGCGATCGGTGCGGGCCATCAGTTCCGCCAGCGGCTTAGATGCCTCCGCCATCCTTGCGTAGTCGACGCCGGCGCAGACGCGGAAGTAGAAGTCCTCGAACGCCTCGGTGCTCATTCCCGCGCTCTGGGCCATGCCGGGGTTGGGCCAGCGCAGGACGACCCATCGCGTTTTTGGAACGCGGATGGATTGATGCACCGGCGTCCACCAAAGCTTTTCGTACAGCTTCATCTTGTCGCCGGGGACGTCGGAGAGTTCGGAAATGTTGGGGTTTCCCCGCACGCCGACGTAGCACTGCACACCTTCCATGCGATGTTTTTCGACTTCGCCGATGAACTGCATCTGTGCTTCGGTCGCGCTGTGCAGCAGGGCGCGGATCACCGGCTGCTGGTAGGTCGACACCACCGGCAATCCGCCGGCGGCGGCAATCGTCTTGATCAGTTCGCAGGTGAAATCGGTCGGCACGTCAAACGCTTCGATCAGTACCTTGTCGTCGGCGTGTACCTGCATGGAATGATGCGTCAACAGGCGGGCGAGGTCCGAAAATCGCGGGTCTTTCATGGAACCTGTATCTTAGCGGCATTTCGCCACATTGGAATTTTTTGCGGGCCGCCCCAGGCGCGTGATCCGGTGCCGCCCCTGTCGGGGAGGTTAGGTGGGAGATGGCCCGTCGAGGGGCAGCAGTCGCACCCCAGCAGAGACACGAAAATACGAAATCCACGAAGGTCAGCACGAAGAAAGGCCGAAGCCATTAACCCCACTCAGGGCGATCGCATTTAGGCCATCAGTGCCTGTAGCAGGAATTCGCGGCTCCAGCCGCAGGCTTGTTGTTTGAGCTTTAGGCCGATTTTCATTGGCTTGCCGTTGTCCTTGAGCATCTGTGCCCGCTGGAGCTTGTTCAAT
>JBBRFH010000004.1:0-34370 GCA_038224615.1 Tepidisphaerales bacterium | reverse complement strand
CAGATCGCGATTGCAGGTGACGCGTGCCGAGTCGAGCGCGATCGCTTCGCCGATCGCGCATGCCCAGTCATATTCGATGTCGAGGAACACGCGCCACAACGACTCGCGCGATCGCCCGGCGTCTTCGTTCGCGGGCACCACGTTCGGTTGCATGGACGCGCACTATAGCGGATTTGCCCGATCCACACCGCCGCGATAGCGTTCGGTTCATGAAACTGTGCATCTCGACGCTGGCATGTCCGACGTGGACGCTGCAGCAAATTGCCGACAACTGCGCGTCGGCGGGCGTGGCGGGGATCGATTTCCGGGGCATCGCCAGCGAGATCGACATCACCCGCCTGCCGCAGTTCACCACATATCTGGTGCAGACACTGCAGATGCTCGGCGAACGCAATCTGGTCATGCCGTGCCTGCTGCTGTCGACGACGCTGGTCACGCCCGATGAGACGCGCTGGACCAGTTTCCTCGAAGAAACGCAGCGCTATGCCCATCTCGCCGAGCAGAGCCGCAGCAAGTATCTCCGGATTTTCGGCGGCACCGTGCCCAAAGACCTCACGCGCGAGCAAGGCCGCGAACTGGCGATCCGCCACCTTCGCCAGCTCATCAAGATCGTCAAGCCGCGCGGCGCCATGCTGCTGCTGGAGACGCACGACGATTGGGCCACCAGCGACGAAGTGCTTGAGATTCTCGGTGCATTCTCCCCTGACGACGTAGGCGTGCTGTGGGATTTTGAGCACTCGCACAAGAAGGGCGAACCGCCGCGGCACACTGCGCAGCAGCTCAAGCATTTCATCCGCCACACGCATGTGAAAGACTACGCCGGCGACGAGCGCCACACGCCCTTGCTGCTGGGCGAAGGCGTGCTTCCGCTGCCCGAATGCGTCGAAGCGCTGAAGGAGATTGATTACCACGGCTGGTACTGCCTTGAAGCAGAAAAACGCTGGCGCGCCGAAACCCCCGAGCCGGAGATCACCATCCCGCAGTTCGTGTCGTACATGACGAAGCTGCTCGGCGGGGGCTCGAAGTAATTGTCGAATGCACGATCTTGTCAAAAAGATCGGACGGGATGTCAGGCAGTCAGAGCGAGTTTGCGTGTCGCAAATACCTCGACGCGCTTTCTGCCAGTTGCTGCTTCAGCCAGGTGGACGGCCCGACAAATGGCTTTGAAAAAAACAGGTTCGGCCAAACCGCGCCGGTTTGGCCGAACCCGTCAGGACTGTTTGAACGACTTCCGCGGGTGTGGCGACGCGTTCATTCACGGCTCCCCGGATGCCGAGACAAAGGCATTACTTCCGCATTTCCGGAAACGTCCCCACTTCCGGCAGCGCGCCGACCAACGGCTTGGCGTAATCGATGAACGCCTGCGTGATGTCGTTGCCGTTCTTGATGTACTCGGCGGCGAGGTGCTTGGTGTCCTTGGCGACGTTCTTGATGCTCGTGTACTCCAGCTCGATTTTGTACGGGCTGGTGCTGACGCGCTTCATGACGACGCTGAGTTCCGTGTGCTTGTTGTCGGCCGAGTATTTGACGGCTTGGCGGCCGACTTCGCGGGCTTCACGGGCGTCGGTTTCGCTGACGTAACCAGCGAAGGAGCGCTGCAGGTAGCCGAAGGTGTCGGCACGCACGCGCAGCTTCTTGCCGCCGGGATTATTGAGCTTACACGTGACGAGGTTGGCGAGGTAATCGCCGAGCGCGCCGGTGCCGGAGAGCTGGATGTTACCGTGGCTGTCTTTTTCGATGTTGCTGCTCATGGCCTCAGCCCAGGTGCGGCCGTCGGGGAGCATGAGGCCTTCACTGACGGCGATCAGGCAGCGACCCTTCTTGCTGTAGATGGCATCGACGTCGGCGAGGAATTTGTCCTCGGTGACCGGCGCTTCGGGCACATAAATCAGGTGCGGTCCGTCGCCTTCGTACTGACGGGCAAAGACGCTGGCGGCGGTGAGGAAGCCGGCGTTGCGGCCCATGATCACGTCGACCTTGATGCCCGGCAGGCTGGCGTTGTCGTAGTTGTCGCCCATGACCGCGCTGGCGACGAACTTGGCGGCCGAGCCGAAGCCGGGGGTGTGATCGTGGACACGCAGGTCGTTGTCGATGGTTTTGGGCACATGGAAGACGTGCAGCTCGTGACCGTCGGCAGCGGCCATCTCCTGCACGATGCGGGCGGCATCAGCCGAGTCGTTACCGCCGATGTAGAAGAAATACTTCACATCGTTCTGCTTGAAATTCTGCATGATCTTACGGCAGTACTCGGCGTCCGGCTTGTCGCGGCTGCTGCCCAAGGCGCTCGATGGCGTCTTGGCGATCTTCTCCAGCAGGTCCATCGGCACCGAGTTCAGCTCGATGTAGTCGTTGTTGATAATGCCGCGCACACCATGCCGGCAGCCGAGCAACTTCGTGATGTGCCCGGCCTTGCGGACCTCTTCGATCACGCCCACGAGAGATTGATTGATGACGGAGGTGGGTCCGCCCGATTGTCCGACGACAGCATTGCCTTTGGTGGCCATTGAAGTGAATCCTGTAAAAAGTCAGTCCCGAACGATGGGTGGATGATAGTGGTCGCCGTTAGCTGTTCAAGGCTCGTGCATCGACTGCGACGTCGCGACGGGAGGCTATTTTGCGAGCATAACGCGCTCGACGAAACCCGTGTCGACCTCGCCCTTGCGAAACTGCGGGTTATCCATGATCTGCAGTTGCAGCGGGATCGTGGTCTTGATCGGGCTGATATGGAACTCGCTCAGCGCCCGTTTCATCGTGGTGATCGCTTCGTCGCGGGTGGGGCGATGGACGATCAGCTTGCCGATCATGCTGTCGTAGTTGGGCGGGATACGATAGCCGGCGTAAACGTGGCTGTCCCATCGCACGCCCAGCCCGCCGGGAACGCGGAGTTCTTCGATGGTGCCGGGGCTGGGGGCAAAGTTGCGGGCCGGATCCTCGGCATTGATGCGGCATTCGATGGCGTGTCCGATCTGCTTGACGTCCTTTTGTGAGAACGACAGCTTCTCGCCCGCGGCGACGCGGATCTGCTCACGGATAAGGTCGATGCCGGTGATCGCTTCGGTCACCGGGTGCTCGACCTGGATACGGGCGTTCACTTCCAGCAGGTAAAAGTGCTTGTGTTCGTCGACGATGTACTCGACGGTGCCGGCGTTGAAGTACCCGGCGGCCTTGATGAGCCGGACGGCCGAGGCGCAGAGTTCTTCGCGCGTCTTCTGGTCGAGGATTGGGCTGGGGGATTCTTCGACGAGCTTCTGGTGACGGCGCTGCATGGTGCAGTCGCGCTCCCAGAGGTGGACGGCGTTGCCGTGCTGGTCGGCGATGACCTGCACTTCGACGTGCCGGCCGAGCTGGATGTACTTCTCGATGAAGACGGTGCTGTTCTTGAACGCCTTCTCGGCCTCCAGCCGCGCCTGGTTAAGGCCCGCGCGGAGAGAGACTTCGTTGCTCGCGACGCGCATCCCGCGTCCGCCGCCACCTGCGGCGGCTTTGACGATCACGGGGTAGCCGATCTCGTCGCACAGCTTGACGGCCTTGTCCTCGTCGTCGACTTCGCCTTCGGAACCGGGGACGGTCGGCACCTTCGCTTTTCGCGCCAGCTTTTTGCAGGCGACCTTGTCGCCGATCGCCGCCATCGCGCTGACGGGCGGGCCGATGAACTCGATCTTGCACGAGCGGCACACCTCGGCAAAGTGCGCGTTCTCGGCGAGGAAGCCGTAGCCGGGATGGATCGCGTCGACGTCCGTCACCTCAGCCGCCGCGATGATGCGCGGGATGTTGAGGTACGAATCGGCGGCGGGGCCTTCGCCGATGCAGATCGCCTCGTCGGCGAGCTTGAGGTAGGCGGCGTCCTTGTCGGCGACGCTGTAGACGCACACCGTGCGGATGCCCATTTCTTTGCAGGCACGCAGCACGCGCAGGGCGATTTCACCGCGATTGGCAATCAGGATCTTCTGGAACATGGGGAGAGGGTTCGGGGGTCAGGGGTCTGGGGTCAGGGTTCAGGGTTCAGGGTTCGGAGTTCGATTCGACGGTTCGGTGCGTGGGGGACGGGGCGGGAAGCGGTGTTGGTCGGGCGGGAGTTTGGCTTCAAGGGCATGCTTTTCAGCGAGGTTGGCGGGCGAGCTGTTTGAACTGCGTCGCACCTGCGAGCCCAATTCATATTTCTCCTCTGCCGGCCATCCTCGCGTCAGGACGCAGACTTCGATGTGCAACTCGCACAATCGCCGGTAGACGATCAGGTCTTCAATCCGCAAGAACTCGGCCATGCAGCCTCCCTGCGTTCTGAACCCTGAACCCCGACCGCTGAACCCGTCTATGGCTTTACCAGGAACAGCACTTGTCCAAACTCCACCGGCTTGCCGTCCTCGGCCAGCACCTTGACGACGGTGCCTTTGACCTCGGCCTTGATGTTGTTGAAGACCTTCATCGCCTCGATGATGCAGACGTCGGTCTCCTCGTTGATCAGCGATCCCACCGCCACGAACGGCTTGGCATCCGGCGTCGAACGGGCGTAGAAGGTGCCGACCATCGGGCTCTTGATGGCGATGTTGCCGGCGGTGTCGTCGACGGGGGCAGTCGTTGAGGTCGGGGTGCCTGAAGCCGAGCCCACTGAAGTGGGGGCCGCCATCGGCATCGACGCGTAGGTCAGGGCGGGGCCTGCCACGACTTCGGTGCCGCGCTTGAGCAGAATGCGCTGGTTGCCGTCGGTCAGGTCGACGGTGCTGAGGTCGTTGGTCGTCATCAGCTTGACGATCTGTTCGAGCAAACCGACGCTCATCGGACCCGATCCGGCGGGGATCGGACGAGCGGTGGAACTGGCGGCGGACTTGGATGCTTTGGTTTTTTTCACGAGTGGATTCACCCTCAAAACAGGATGTCTGCCCGCCGGTCTCCCTTCCCATGGAGTGCCGTCGGGCGAGCCCCGCACGATACCCGATGCCCCTAAACCGGTCAAAACACACCCCGACCGGCGGCCGGCCACTGTCACATTTGTAACATGGCTCACCCCAAAAACCCCCGCCGCGGGGGTGAAAACGCGGTTTTCGGATGCACAGGGCGCGCACAGGTGTAACATCGATTGTAACACCTGTGCGACACCGGCAAATAAGACAGGTCGGTTGGCCATGCGCGCAGCGCCTCCGTAAGAACGTCTCGGTTGCGCGATTACCACCCCAAAAGCGCAACGCTCGCACGCGAATCCCAGAGAATCCGGCGAACTTATTCTTTTTTCTTCTTTGGCCCGTTGCGCGATTAGCAGCGGACGCCGTTCGCTATGATTTGTAGGAATTGTCGTGACACGTTATCCGTATCCGAAGGCCGATCGAACCAGGAGCAGCTGATGTCAGTCAAGAATCATTTCACGTCCCGCCGGGCCCGCGAGATTGGTAAGGAGCTTGGCGTGGATTGGAGCCGCTTCGACGTGGCGCAGTTTCACATGGGGCTGGAGGTTGAGTTGGAGCACGGTCGGCGCGACGCTTCAACAGACGTGACGGGGAACGATCCCATCCTCACCGGTAAAATCGCGTTGGCGCATCTGAACGAGTTTCCAGACTACTACACCCGCCTGAAAAAGATGGAAGCCGCCGCCAAAAAGTACCATGGCGGGACCTAAGAGAAGATTTCAAAACCGCAGATTACGCAGATTACGCAGATGAATGATATTAGAAAACTGCGTAATCTGCGTAATCTGCGGTTTTCTTTCTCCAGTTCTGAAACAGCGTTTAGCACGCTGCGTTCCTCAAGCCGGGCAGCGTCTGCATCGCGGGCTGTTTTCAGGCCCGTCTGCGCGGACCAAGTCGCCAGCGATGATCCGCGATGCGGACCCTGATGGCTTCTTCATGTGCCTCGTCGCCGAAGGGAGTGTCGTATGCGTATCACGGATGCCGCGATTGTCGTGGTCAGTGCGATGTTGTGGGCAGGGATTGCGTTCGCCGATGAACCGGTGCCCGCGCCGACGACCCCGCCGACGACCCAGCCGGCCAGCGAGCCCACCACCGCCCCGGCGACGCAGCCTTGCTGCGTCACCGTCAGCAGTGACGGCGTGTCGATTGCGTGCGCAGGGTGGCGGCCGTTGCTGGTCCAGTACCCGAAGTTCAAGGACTTCGCGATCACGCAGATCGAGGTCGATCCCGCCGGCAACAGCAGCCGGCTGACCTACGGCGAGGCGATTCGCCTGACCGTGAAGGTGAAAAGCGACGCGATCGAGTACGCGTTCAGGGACCTGCCTGTCACCATCAAGAGCGTGCCGCTGTGGATGGATTTCGATCCCTCGTTTGCCGACGGCGGGTGCTACCGGTTGAACGACGGGGATGCTGTCGACTTCCCCGCGACACAGCCGGCCGATCCGCAGTTTGTTAAGCAGCACAACGCGCGGCGATTCGCGCTGCACGATCGCGACGAGCGCAATCTCGTCTTCTCACTGTCGAACGCCGACACGTACCTGCAGGTTGCAGACCACCGCGACCAGTCGTCGCCGAAGTATTCGATGGTGATGGCGATTCCGACGAATCCCGGCAACCCCGTATACACTGTGTACCTCGGCGAAATCCCGTCGGTGGTGCCTGCAGTGGTGGAAGCGATGATGACGGTCGAGCGCACGCGCACCCCGATCGTCGCCGATGCCAACCCGGACGAGTGGGAGCATGTGCCCGGCAATGCCGTCAACATCACCCGGATCGTCGAAGGCAAGCCCGCCAGCCCGAACTCGGCGACGATCCGCTGCGCCTGGGACGAAAACAATCTCTACCTGCTGGTGACGGCCGTCGATCCGACGCCGATGAAGAACCCCAATCGTCCCGAGGAGCTGTGGATGGGCGATGCGGTCGAGCTGTTCATCGGCCCGGATCACATCGACTGCGACGGCGACTGCACGCGCACCGATCGCCAGGTGCTGATCGGCATCGACGCCGCCGACACCAAGTCGCTTGTCAAGAATGCCGCCGACGCGACCGTGGCGATCCAGGCGCAGGCCAAACCAATCGAGGGCGGGTGGACACTCGAGGCAGCGATCCCGTTCAAGTCGCTCGGCATCGCGCCCGACCCCGGCGTCGCATTCCGCTTTGACATCGCGGTCGACGATTCGGCGATCGGCGAGAGCCGGCTGCTGCAACTCGTCTGGGCCGGCACCAACCGCAACTCCCTCAGCCGCACGGGCTGGGGACACGCGGTGCTGAAGTAGGGTGCGCGCAAGGGCGCAACGTGGGCGCCGGTGGGTTTCGATCCATCGATCAGCTCGCGTGGGGGGCGAGCGGCTGTTGGGGGGACGCCGGGGCCTTCAGCGAGGTGATTGTCTCGGTGACGGCGATGGCGGCGCTGTCGCTGAGCGGGATGCGGCCACGGATCACGCCCGCGCTGTCGATCACGAAGAACGTCGGCTGCTGATCCACGATCCGGAACGCGTTGGCGACCGAACGATCAACGTCGGTCAACACCTTGAGATCGGGACACACATCGCTGATCGGGCTCGACTGTCTTGCGACCTCACCGGGGGCAGGCTGAGCGGCATCTTCGTTCGTGAACTGAATTGCCACCATCGCAACTTCCGCGTCGACCTTGTAAATGTCGTTGAGCTGCTTGAGCTGCCGCGGTTGAAGGCTGGATCCGTGTGCGGACGCGGGGGCCAAAAGGACGAGCGTGATCTTGTCGGCCGAATCCTTGAGACTGCACCAGTTGCCTGCGCTGTCACGAAGGCCGAACGTCGGCGCGAGTGAGCCCGGAAGGCCGGCGTTGTTGACGGTATTGCGTGAGGCGCCCAAAGCGAGCACGACCACACAAAGCGTCAACAGCCCCGCGACCAGGCAAAGACCCCCGTGGACGAATCGTTGAGTAACCGGCATGTCTGCAAATCCTCTCTCCGCCGCTTTGTGACCCGAACCCGGTACAACTAGAAGGAACTCAGGAATTGCGGTGAACTGACGCATCAAATATACCACCAGTTCAGGGGCGTGCGAGAACTTTTTGTCGCAAACCTATGGTAATTCCGCGGAATTAGGCGAATCTTGTTCCTTTCAGTAAAAGGACTTAGGGAATTCCCTGTGGGGTTTTGTCACGCATCGGGTGGTGTGAAAAGTCCGGGCCCGACGCGTGCGTTTCGTCACGGCGCGATCGACTCGCTGATCGTGCGGCAACACACGCGTCGGGGCCCGTCC
This sequence comes from Tepidisphaerales bacterium, assembly GCA_038224615.1. Classification (GTDB taxonomy): domain Bacteria; phylum Planctomycetota; class Phycisphaerae; order Tepidisphaerales; family Tepidisphaeraceae; genus JBBRFH01. Next base: position 26,226 of record JBBRFH010000004.1, on the reverse strand, counting down.
GGCGAGGTCATCCTTACCAGGCATAGGCCTCGGGAGCGCGCTGGGCTTTCCAGTCACTGACGCCCTCGTCCGTGGGGCCTTTGGGCCCGGGGAAGATGGTGTCCAGCGTCTTAAGCTGTGCATCACTCAACTTGAGTTCGGTGGCGCGAACCGCACCCGTGAGTTGCTCCATCGTGCGCGGCCCGATGATCGGGGCGGTGATGACGGGGTTGTGCAGCATCCACGCCAGCGCGACGTCGGCGGGCTTCTCGCCGAGTTCCTTGCAGAATGCTTCCCACTTCTCGAGGCGCGGGCGCTCCTTCTCGATGCGCTTTTGATTGCCTTCCTGGGCGCGGCGGCCTTCGGTGAGTTTCTGCAGCACGCCGCCCAGCAGGCCGCTCTCCAGCGGGCTCCACGGGATGACGCCGAGCCCGTAGTGTTCGGCTGCGGGAAGCACTTCGAGTTCGATCTGCCGGGTCATCAGCGAATACTTGCTCTGCTCGGCGACAAGCCCGAGGAAGTTGCGCTTCTTCGCCGCTTCATTCGCCGCCGCGATGTTCCAGCCGGCGAAGTTGCTCGAGCCGGTGTAGACGATCTTGCCTTGGCGAACGAGCGTCTCGAACGCCTCCCAAACCTCATCCCAAGTGCTGTCGCGGTTGATGTGGTGCATCTGGTAGAGGTCGATGTAGTCGGTGCGCAGCCGCTTGAGCGAGCCATCGCACGCCCGACGGATTTTGACGGCGTTCAAGCCGCGCTTGAGGGTGAGGTCCTTGGGGTCTAACGCCATATCGTTGTAGAGCTTTGTGGCGAGGATCGTGCGTTCGCGCCGGCCGCCTCCCTGGGCGAACCAGCGGCCGATGATCTGCTCGGTGATGCCTTCGCCGGTCTTCCAGCCGTAGACGTCGGCGGTATCGAAGAAGTTGATGCCGATCTCGTGGGCCTTGTCCATCTGGGCGTGGGCGTCCGGCTCAGTGGTCTGCGGGCCATAGTTCATCGTGCCCAGACACAGGCGTGAGACTTGAAGGCCAGTGCGGCCGAGGTTCGTATATTGCATGAAGCGGATCTCCCGGGGGTAAAGGGTTAGGCCGTAGTGTAGCGCACCCGAGCGTGATCGGACAAGCGCACCAGAATGGGTGCGGCTTGACGTCCGCGCCCGCCACCGATCGAATGCCTCTCAGTGCCACGTCCCAAACCGTCCCTGAACGCTCCGCGCGTACGCTTTCGCTTCCGCACGTACCACGGCGTGATGGCGCTGCTGCTGTGCGTGCAGTTGGTCGTGTCGCTATGGGCGTCGTCGTTCAAGAGTCCGACCTTCGACGAACCGGTACACCTGTATTCGGGCTGGCGGACGCTGCGCTTTCACGACATGCGGGTCAATCCCGAGCACCCGCCGCTCTGGAAGTGCTGGGCGGCGTTTCCGAGCGCGGGAATGGATCTGGGGCCCGAGCAGAGCGATTCACTGGCGATTTCGACGATCGAACGGTCGCGCGACGGCCGGTGGGGAATCTTTGAACAATGGACCCAGACGCACCAGGATCTGATTGCCAGGCCGGACGGCTTGGGCCTCATGGTTATCGGCCGGGCGCGGTACATGATGGCGATCGTCGCCGGCGCACTCACGCTGGCGTGCGCGACGCTCGCCCGCAGGCTTGGCGGAGACCTCGCGGGCGTCATTGCCGCCGCCGCCGTCGCGCTTGATCCCAACGCGCTCGGGCACGGGCCGCTCGTCACCAACGACATCGTCGCCAGCGCGTTGTTTATTGGTCTGGCGCTGGTGCTGGCCCGACTGTATGAGCGCGTAACCGTGCGAGCGCTGCTCGCGCTTTGCGCCGTGGTCGGCGTGGCGATGTGCGTGAAGTTCTCGGCTCTGCTTATGTTTCCGATGTGCGTCGCCTGCCTCGGTACTCGCGCCATGATTCGCCGGCCTTGGCCGACGCTGCTCGGGGCGGCCAAGGGACGTGCGCGTCGGTGCGGCGTCGCGATCGTGATCGTCGGGTGCGCGGGGTTAACGACGTGGCTGGCAATCTGGGCGGCGTACGGCTTCCAGGAGGCCGCTTCCACGGATGGCGCGCGGTTCGATACCGCTTACATTCAGCGACAAATGCAGGTCCGCGAGACGCAGGCGCGAATCGGCTCAGTGGACTTCACGCCCGCCGACCTCGACGCATGGCGGCCGTCGTTGATCGGACGTTTCATCCTGCTGAGTGACCGCATGCACCTGCTGCCCAACCCGTGGAACTTCGGCATGGCGTACCTGGTCGGCAACGCGCAGTGGCGCACCGGCTACGCTTTTGGCGAGGCGTATCAGCAGGGGCGATGGTGGTACTACCCTGTCGCGATGTTCTTCAAGACGCCCGCACCCACGCTGGTCGCGCTGGCGCTCGGGACGGCGATCGCGTTGGTTCGCCGCAAGCGGGCGGAGTTGACCCCCGCGCATCGCGCGTTGCTGGTCTGCACCGGCGTGGTCGCAGGTATCTACGCGCTGGCCTCGATGCGCAGCGACTTGAACATCGGCTTGCGGCACTTCTTCCCGACGTATTTTTCACTCATAGCGCTCACGGGGGCACCGCTGGCGTGGGCAGTACGCACGTCGATCGCGGGGCGCGTGGTCGTCGCGGGGCTGGGCGTTTGGCTTGCGATCGCGATCGCGACTGCGTTTCCAAACTACATCGCTTACTTCAATCTGCCCTCCATGGCGTTCGGCCGGCCGATCAACCTGATCGGCGACTCCAACCTGGATTGGGGTCAGGATCTCCCATCGCTGGCGACGTGGCAACGGGCTCACCCGAAGGAAAAGCTTTACCTCAGCTACTTCGGCACATGGGATCCGAAGGCGTACGGCATCGACTTTACGCCCGCGCTGCTGAAGAACGATTTCGGAGGCGATCCCCAGCCGATTAACGAAGCGGGCGTGATCGCCGTCAGCGCCAGTTACCTGCAGGCGATCACCCAGCCGGGGCTTTCGCAGCGCATGCGCTCCCTGCGGCTCTCCACGCCCCGCGAGGAACTGGGCGGCGGATCGATTCTTCTTTTCGTCGTCGCGCCGAAGGTGAAGCCATGAGGATGCCCCCGCGCCAGTCATCGGTCGTCTTCTTTGCTGTGGTGTCGCTGATCGTTATCGCGCAGCTGCTCATCTCGGTGGCCGCCGTCTCCGGCAAATCGCCGACGGCGGATGAACCGCTGCATGCGTACGCGGGGTGGCGCTCGCTGAAATATCACGACCTGCGTTTCAATCCCGAACACCCGCCACTGTGGAAGTACTGGGCGGCGCTGCCGTCGATGGGGATTGATTTCGGACCGGCCGATGAACCCGACTACCGCAAGGTGACCGACGACGTCGTCAACCAATGGCTGCCGACTGTTCACGACCTTTTCCGGATCGACCCCGCGAAAGGGTTGGAGCTGATCTGGCGCGGACGGTGCATGATGGCGCTGTTGGCGTGCGGGCTCACCGTCGCTGCGGCGCTGCTCGGGCGCGAGCTGGGCGGCAATCTCGCGGGCATGATCGCGGCCGGGGTCGCAGGGCTTGATCCGAACACGTTGGCGCACGGGCCGCTGGTCACCAACGACGTGCCGATCGCGATGATGTTCGTTCTCGTGCCACTGCTGCTGGCCCGGCTGTGCCAGAAGGTGACCTGGGGACGCGTCGCGCTACTGGCGGCATTGCTGTCGGTGGCGATGGGGATCAAGTTCACGGCAATCCTGCTCGGCCCGGCAACGGCACTGTGCCTGCTGGCGCGGGCGGTGTTTGGCGGCAGGTGGGAACGCGAAGGGCGGATGATCGGATCACGTGTCGGCGTGACACTAGCCATCCTATGCGGCTGCGGGATCGTCGTCTTCGGTTCGACATGGGCGATGTACGGCTTCCGGGAGGCGGTCACGTCCGATGGGCAGCGCTTCTCGCGGCATACGTTGGAGGGATCGCTTCGCTGGTTCCAGACGCACGCGCGGACGTACCCGGCGCTCCCGACGCGGGCGGAGCTAGCCGCTTATCGGCCAGGACTCATGGGTGGGGCGCTGCTGGCGAGCGACAGCGCGCACCTGATGCCCAACGCGTGGACCTTCGGCATGACCTACGCCGTCGCCCGAGCGGGCCTGCGGGCCGGATACTTGCTCGGCGAACACGAAGAACGCGGGTGGTGGTACTACTTTCCTGTCGCGATGAGCCTCAAGACGCCGACGCCCAGCCTGCTCGGGTTGATCGGCGTGGCGATCGCGGGATGCGTTTACGGCCGATCATGGTGGCGCCGGCTGGACGAGCGGCGGCGCTGGGCGCTGGTCTGCGTGGCGATCACCGTTGTCGTTTACTCCGCACAGATGCTGAGCAGTAACCTCAACATCGGTTTCCGCCATTTCTTCCCCGCGTATTACCTCCTGCTGATTGTGATGGCGGTTGCGGTCGCGCACTGGGTTCGGACGGTTCCGAAGGCACGTTGGGTGGGTGCGGCGCTGGGTGCGGGGCTGGTTGCCGGCGTTGCATGGTCGTTCCCGAATTACATCCCGTACTTCAATCTTCCGTCACGTCTGATCGGCCGGCCAATCGACCTGCTGGCGGACTCCAATCTCGATTGGGGCCAGGATTTGCCGCTGATTGCCAAGTGGCAGCGCGAGCACCCCGGCGTGAAGCTTTACCTGAGCTATTTCGGCATGTGCGATCCGGAGGCCTACGGCATCCGGGCGACGCCCGTCTATCCCGCTTACGAATTCGGCCCGGAGGCTCAGCCGATCACGGAGAAGGGCGTTCTCGTGATCAGCGCCAGTCGCGCGCAAGGGCTTTACTATCCGGATACCCACGAACGATCGCATATGCTCCGGCAACTGCCAATACGCGAGATCCTGGGCAACTCCGTACTCATCTACGACGTACCGCTGCAGACCGGCATCACCGTGCGGCGATAAACGAGCGGCGCTCTACATCTGCTCTGGATCGACCAGCGGCGCGAATGTCTGCTGCCAGTAGTCCGACGCACGGCTCATCGCGTTTTGGATCGTCTCCCGAAGCCCGGCCGGGTCGACCAACGCCTTGGCATCGAATTCAAAGGTGACTTCGAGCATTCTGGCGGCGCGGCGGATGCGGAAGGTGACGTCCTGGCCGGCCTTCGCCTCGCGGATGGCGGAGCGGAACTCCTGCACGCCATGGGTCGGGTGAAGGATTCCACCGAAGCCGACGGACTCGATGACGTCGCCGTCCTCGAGGAAGCGGTAGGCGATGAAACCGGTGAGGCGGTTGATGATCGGCACGCCACCGCCGGCCGGCGGCGTCTGGCGCGTGCTGCCGGCGTCAAGGCCGACGTCGGGCAGGTCATCGCTGTCGTATTCGCTCGGAAGGCTGACGCCCAGGAACGCCTCGCCGCTATGCGGCATTTCACCGAGCGACGCGCGGGTGATGACGTAGGTGACGATCTCCTCCAGCGGCTGCACCTGCGCCGGTCGCCGCGGCAAGGAGGCGACGACGTCGCGCAGAATCGCCAGCTCCGCCCGACGCAAGCCGAGCAGGGACTGGCGGGCGCTGGCGCGTGCCTGCGGCTCGCGGTCGGCGAGCAGACGCACCCACTTCTGGATCTCATCCCGCCGCCCCGAATCGGTTTCCGACGCCCGGCACAGCAGCGGGGCGCACAGCACCAGCACGAGGACAGCAAGCCACCGAACACGGCAAACAGTTTGTGACACTGGCATCGCTCCCAAAAAACGAACCGGGAACTCAGATGGTTCAAAAAATACTCACAAACGGCGTGCCGTTAAATACTTTTTCATCCGGATTAGGGAAAGTTCGGGTGGGGTCTTGCCCCAATGCCCATTTTTAGCGCACCAGTGGGGGCGATTATCCAGCCAGACTGACGAGATGCTCAGACTTCTGCTGCAGGTAGGCGACCTTGCGCATCACCATGTTCAAAAACTGCGCACCGTCCATGCGGGCAAAGGTTCCCGTCGCGGCGATCGGGAAGACCGCCTCGGCGATCAGGGCTTCGATCATCAGCCACGGGATGGTGTTGAGTTCGGCTTCACTTAGGAGCACGACCTCATCGTACCCCTTGAGGAAGCGCTTGAAGCGGGTTTCGTCGGGGTAGTCCGGCCACTTCGCCAGGTCGTCGTCGCCGCCCAGAATGCTGAACTGCAGGGCGCCGTTGGCGATATCGAGGATGCGCGGCAGCATCCGGGCCGAGTCGTAATCGATGACTGCCACCACGCGGTTGTCGCGGAAGAGCATGTTCCCCGGGTGCCAGTCGCCGTGGATGATCTGTTTCGGCCACGCCTCAAATCCCAGCCCGTCGACGCTGCTGGCAGCGTGGTTGTAGCTGCGCAGCAGGTAGTCACACACCTCGGTGATGTTCGGCACGTGCGACAGCGTGCGCGGGATCTGCCGAAGCCCGCTCTCGACCGACGGCGCCATGTGGTAGCTGCCCTGCGGCGTGTGGTATTGCGACTGGAAACCCTCCAGCAGCTTGTGATACAGCGCCAGGATGCGCCCTGAATCGCCGGTGGACTCAAGCGTCTGTGGATACCCTTGGCCGGGAATGTACTCGAAGAGTTCGTAGATCCCGCCGCGCCATTGCGGCATGGAGTTGTTGTCTTTCTTCGTCCCGATCAGGTGCGGCAGGGGAAACTGCTTGGCCATCAGGTGAAGCTGGATCTGGTGGCAGAACGCCGTCTTGAACGCGTCGTCCCGGCCGCGGGCGCGGCGCTTGAGCAGGTATTTTCCGTGCTCGGCGACGATGACCAGTTTGGGCGCCTTGCGGCTGCCGCGCGGGAATTCGACGACCGACTCGATCACGCCGATGTCATAGTGCGACATCACGATCGCCAGCTCTTCGGCCGAGAACTTCTCCCGACCGTCGGGCGATCGCGGCTCGTTGGGGTTTGAGATCTGTGCGCCGCTCGGCTGTTCCATGATTCGTCAGCTCGCCTCGTCTTCGATACCGGAATCCTAACGCAACCGGCGACGAATCAAAGTGCGCGAGGCGCAGCTGAACAGGCCGGCTCTGCCCGCCGGCGCGAAATCGAGCCCAACCAGCAGCCAGTTTTCAAGGCGGCTGTAGCGAGCGAAATCCATGCTCCTCTCGGCCACTGGTCAACACGTTGACTCAGCCGAATCTGAAACGCGTTGTCCCGGCCGAATTTCACTCCGGTGGGGACGAAGCATTTGGCGTCACGTTGCGGAGAGTTTCGTGAGAGGCCCGCACGGGAAACGGGAACAGCAACAAGCCGATCCATTGTCATTGCGCGGTGATGAACTCGATCGGCGGCGTCGAGGGCACCAGCCCGGCCGCGGCGCCGTCGGCGAGCAGGCGGGTGATCGCCTCGCGGCCGCGCGGGCCGTAGTCGATCGTCCAGTGGTTGACGTACATGCCGACAAACTGATCGGCCAGTTCGCTGTTCAGATCGCGCCCGAACTGCAACGCGTACTCGACGGCTTCCTTGCGATGATCGAGGCTGTACTGGATCGACGCGCGGACGAGGTTGGTCACTTCCTGGCACGTCTCGGCACCCAGATCCTTGCGGATGACGTTGCCGCCGAGCGGGAGGGGGAGGCCGGTTGTTTCCATCCACCAGACGCCGAGATCGACGACGAGATGAAGCCCCAGCGATTGGTAGGTGAGCTGGCCTTCGTGGATGAGCAATCCCGCGTCGACCTCGCCACTGGCGACCATCTTCGGGATCTCGTCGAACATCGCGACGACGAACCGAAACGTCGGCGGCTGGTGGCCGGCGGCGGGGGGCAGGGGCTCGTGGGCGATCGTCGGTTCGAGTTCAGGTTTGCGACCGCCGACTTCCTCGCCGCGGCCGATCGCGAGCTGCAGCGTGAGGAATGCCGTCGTCAGCACGCCGGGGATGGCGATCGTCTTGCCCTCGAGCTGCTTCAACGTCGTCGGCGTTTTCGTCACCACCATCGGCCCGTATCCGTCGCCCATGCTGCTGCCGCAGCTCATCAGCGCGTATTTGTCGGCGACGTACGGGTACGTGTGAATCGAGATCGCGGTCGTCTCCAACTCGCCTTTCATGGCGCGCAGATTCAGCGTTTGGATGTCCTGCAGAATGTGCTCGAAGGTGTACCGGCCGAGGTCGAGCTTGTGCCTCGCCATGCCGTAAAACATGAACGCATCGTCAGGATCCGGCGAATGGCCGAGGCGAAGGTGGAGGGGCTTGGTCATGTCATGCTAACGGTAGCGTGGCGGACGCGGATGCTCCACTTGCGCGCCGCGAGGTTCACGGGATTTGAAGGATGGGGCTTGGGCCTTGGGGCTTGGTGAAGACAGAACGCCCGTCTTTCTGCCTCTTCACCAAGGCCTATTTCTTCACCGCATACACCTTCACGCTCGCGGCGTAGTCATTGACGTTGTGGCGCGCCAGGACGTCGGCGATCTCGCGGTGCATCGGCTTGACGGGGGCGGCGATGGGCAATGTCGACGACGTCGTCTCCACCATCGCCGGCGAGCAACAGGCGGATTGGCCTTCGACTTTGGCGTAGGCGTTGAGGTCGGTGCCGCTGTCGACGATCTGCACGGCGTCAAAGCCGGCGGCGAGAAGACCGGCGCGGTAGGCGTCGATCTCGATTGCGCCGGCAATGCAGCCGACGTAGGCGGCGATGTCATTGGCAAGCTCATCGGGGAGCGGCTGCTTGAGCGCGATGTCGCTCACCGCGAGCCGTCCGCCGGGCTTGAGGATGCGGGCGATCTCACGGAAGACCGCGTCCTTGTCCTCGGCGAGGTTGATCACGCAGTTGCTGATGACGCAATCAACGGATGCGTCGGGCAACGGCAGTTTGTCGATCGTCGCGAGGTGAAACTCGACGTTGCTCGCGCCGGCGGCGTTCTTGCGGGCGCGGTCGATCATCTGCGGGGTCATGTCGATACCGATCGCCTTGCCGGTCGGGCCGACTTTCTGCGCCGCCAGCAGCACGTCGATCCCGCCGCCGGAGCCGAGATCGACGATCGTTTCGCCGGGGCGGATGGAGGCGAAGGCTGTGGGGTTGCCGCACGACAGGCCCATGTTGGCGTCGGCGGGGATCGACGCCAGCTCGTCGGCCGAGTACCCGAACGCCGTCGCCACCGCGTGGACGCCGACGTCGCGACTCGAAAGCGCGCTCTCGGCGACTGCGGCGTACTTCTCGCGGACGATCTGCGTGATCGTGCCTTCGGAAGCCTTCTTCTCCGAACCGCCGCAGCAAGTCGGGCCGCAGCAACTCTTGGAATTCGATTCGGTCATGGCAATCTCCTGTTAGTTGACGATGGACGGACATCCCGCATCGAAGGGAGTGGAATGCGTATTCTGAACGGCGGCGCCGAAGTAGCGACGCTGCAGGCGCAGCGCGACCGATACGAGCGCAATCAACACCGGCACCTCGATCAGCGGCCCGATGACGGCGGCGAACGCAGCGCCGTGGTTGATGCCGAAGACGGCAACGGCAACCGCGATCGCCAATTCAAAATTGTTCCCCGACGCCGTCAGCGCGATCGTGACGGTCTTCGAGTAATCAGCCCCGGCCTTGATGCCCATCCAGAAACTGACCAGGAACATCACGACGAAGTAGATCAAGAGCGGCACCGCGATCAGCGCCACGCCCGACGGGTTGCCGATGATCTGCTCGCCTTGCATCGCGAACATGATCACAATTGTGAACAGCAAAGCGATCAGCGTCAGCGGACTGATGCGGGGGATGAATTTTCGCTCGTACCAATCCCGGCCGCGGGCGCGGACGAGCGCGAAGCGCGTCAGCATCCCCGCGATGAACGGAACGCCGAGGTAGATGAAGACGCTCTGGGCGATCTTGCCGATGCTGATGTCGACGACGTATCCCTTGAGCCCGAGCAGCGGCGGGAGCACGGTGACGAACAGCCACGCGTAGACGCTGTAGAACAGCACCTGGAACACACTGTTGAGCGCCACGAGTCCCGCGGCGTAGTTGGTATGACCCTTGGCCAGGTCATTCCACACGATCACCATCGCGATGCAGCGGGCGATGCCGATCAGGATCAACCCGACCATGTACTGCGGATGGTTGTGCAGGAACAGAACCGCCAGCGCGAACATCAGCACCGGGCCGATCACCCAGTTCTGGATCAGCGACAGCGCGAGGATCTTCTTGTCACCGAAGACCTCGTGCAACTCCTCGTAACGCACCTTCGCCAACGGCGGGTACATCATGACGATCAGCCCGACGGCGATCGGAATGCTGGTCGTGCCGACGGAGAAATGGTTGACCAGATCGCGCACGCCGGGCGCCGCGTAACCGAGCGCCAGACCCGCGCCCATCGCGACGAATATCCATAGCGTGAGGTAGCGGTCGAGGAAGCTCAGTTTTTTGGTCAGTTGGCTCATGACGCATTCTTTTTCAACAGCGCGTCGGGCAGTGTGAGAACGAACGCCTTTATTTCGTCCCGCACGCGGCGGTAGTGTTGCAGGGCTTCGTCTTCGGTCGTCGCGCCCTTTGCCAGTTGTGGCGGGTCGTCGAAGCCGACGTGGACGATCTTCGCATTGCCGGGAAAAACCGGGCACGTCTCGTGCGCGTGGCCGCAGACAGTGACGACGTAGTCGAAAGGGACGTGAGCGAGCGCGTCGACGTGCTTGGAAGATTGGTCTGTGATGTCGACGCCCGCCTCGCGCATCACGTTGATCGCCCGCTCGTTCATTCCGTGCGGCGATACGCCGGCCGAGTACGCCTCGATGACATCACCTTTGAACGCGTGCGCCCACCCTTCAGCCATCTGGCTGCGGCAAGAGTTGCCGGTACACAGGAAGAGGATTCGCAATCGCTCCATATCAATGCCTCACTAAATTCGCTCCGGCGAATATAACAGTCCAAAAAAACTCACCCGCAGCAGTCGCCGGCCATGAGCTGGGCGCGGTCGGCCTTCAGCTCGGGGACGTCGCCGAGACAGCACGAAAGGCACTCCAGCATTTTCTTGTGGAACGGGCTGCCCGCTGGGAGCAGGCGGTAGTGAACCCACAAACCTTCCTTCCGCGCCGACACCAGCCCGGCGCGGCGGAGATACCCCAGGTGCCGCGAGATCTTCGGCTGCGGGGCGGCGATCACCGCAATGATGTCGCACACGCACAACTCCTCACGCCCCTGCAGCAGATTGAGAATCCGCAGCCGCGTGCGATCGGAGAACGCCCGGAAAATCAGGTCGATCGAGCTGAGCTTGGGCTGTTTCAACTTCATTCGTTTAGACGAATATAGACGGGGCTGGTCGGTTTGTCCACCGGCTGGGGAATGGGGCTTGGGGCTTGGGGACTGGGGCTTGGGGAATTGCGGAATGCGTCGTGCTATTTTGGCAAACCCAAGCCCGCTCAGAATTGCCAGCCCAGCCCCATGGTCCAGAGCAGGTCGTTCTTAAGTGCTTCATCCGCAGGCGTGCTGTCGCGGCGGTATTCGAGCTTGATCTGGGCGAGGAAGTTGCCGGTGATCTTGAACTTCATGCCGATGTCGGCGGCGAGGTTGTAGTCGCCGGGGTCGTCGATCGCCGGCACGTACTCGAGATTGTGAAACAGCGACGCGTTGTCGCTCAACAGGTGCTCCAAGTGATAGGCAAAGCGGAGCGAAATGCTGTCGTTGTTGTCGACGGTTCCGTCGGCCTGGTTGTACGCCTCGTGGACATAGCTGAAGCCGGCTTCGGTGTTGAAGTTCGTCTTCGGGCCTTCGAGCCATTGATAACCCAGGCCGACGCCGGGGGTCACGCGATAATAGAGGTCGGCAATGGCGTCATGCTCGAGCTTGACGTTCGTGTAGCCGTACAGTTTTTCGCTCCAGAACTTGTCCCACTTGGCGGTGGTCTGCCAGTTGTTGGTGTCGGTAATCGCCTCATCGCCGCTCGCGCCACCGCCGCTGCGCCCGAAGTTGTAGCCAGCGCCGAGGGTGTAGCGGTCGTTGAACCATTCGTCCTCGCGGCGCAGCGCCGCGTTGGCTTCGGCGCCGACGGTCATCTTGTTGGTATTTCCGCGCGCCACCGCGAGATTAGCGATGACGGCGCCGGTCCATTCCTGTGCGGGCGGATTGATGTACTTGAGCGCGTCGAGCGGATACTGCTTCTCGCCCACCTTCGCGTCCGTGCCCGCGCCACTGACGGTGTCGGTGAACGCGGTTGCGTGCTTCGGTTGCACCTTGACGGGTGCATCGAATTTGTACATCTTCAGGTTGCCGACCGGGATGTTCACCTTGCCGAACGCCGGCGAGGTGAATTCCAGCGTCGCAGACGTCACCTGGCCGATCTTTCCGTTGAGGGTGTCGCCGTTGTTAAGAACGACGGTGTCGGCGATCGCAATGGACGACGCGACGAACAACGCAGCGCTGGCGAGCATCAACTTCATACGGCGAACTCCTGTCGGGCGAGACATCATGCCCACAGGGACGCCGCGAGCAACTCCGCGTGACGCAATCATCTACGCCTTTGACTTCAGAATATCGCGGATCTCGGCGAGCAACTGCACATCGGCCGGCGGGACCGCGGGAGCGGCGGCTTCGACTTGCTTCTGCTTCTCAAAGCGGCGCTTGGCGGCGTTGATCACCTTCACCACCATGAAAACGGCGAAGCCTTGGATCAGCAATGCGATCAGCGTGTTGATAAACTTGCCGTAGCTGATGAGCACGGCAGGAATCTCCTTCGAGATGGTTGTCCGCCAAAGCGGATGCGTATCTCCCGGGTGCAGCGCCGGCGCGAGTTGCACCGCCTTGTCTGCAAAATCGACGCCGCCCATCAGGTAGCCGAGCGGGGGCATCATCACGTCGTCGACGAGCGACTTGACCGTCGCTCCGAATGCTACGCCGATGATCACGCCGACCGCAAGGTCGAACGCGTTGCCCTTGATGATGAAATCCCGGAACTCTGCAATCAGCTTCATAACCTGTCCTTCCGATGCGGGCCGTGCTTACGGACGGCCGTAGGTATCTCTCAGTGCGGCGAAACTCTACCAAATAAAACGGCTCGCGCGGCACTAAGGCCGCGCGAGCCGACAGGTTGCGTTCAGGTCAGTCTGATGAAATCGGGATGCGAACTTACTTCGGCATCGTCATGCTCTTGCCCGCCGAGATCAGCTTCTTGACTTCGGCAAGCGCCGTCTCAACCGGGGCCTGCTTATCGGCCGGAAGCATCGACTTCTTTTCTTCGATCTGCTTCACATAGTTCTCGGCATCGGTCCACTTCATCTCCTTGCAGGCGGTCTTGGCCTTGGAGGTGAGGTCGTCGATGCTGTTCTGGATGGCGTCGGCACCGTCCTTCGCCGCCGTCTCCGATTTGCCAGCCGTGTCTTTGGCGGCGGCGGTCGCATCCTGCGTCTTGTCCTGCGCCTTATCCAGCGCGTTGGCGGCTTCTTTGCCTGCTTTCTGGGCCGTATCCTTCACCTCCGGCGATGATGCCTTCGGCTGGTCCTTCGTGTCACAACCAACAGCGATAAAGCCCGCAATTGCGAGCACAGCCAGAGTTCCTCGAAACATGGTGTTCCTCCGGTAAACGGGGTTCCTTCAGCGAGAACTGGGACATCCCTGTTCTTCACTTTCATTATAGACCGCCCACGACCCCACCGGTGGCTAATTCCCTTTCATGTCTTCGCATGCATCGCCCGGCCACAGCACAGCGCGATCGCCAACGCGTCGGCGACGTCGGGGGGGTCGGGCGGGACGTCGAGATTCCAGAGGGATTGGATCGCTCGCTGCATCTGCGCCTTGCCCGCGTGGCCGTTGCCGGTCAGGTTTTTCTTGATGCGATTGGCGGCGTATTCGTGGATCGCGACATTTTGCCGCTGCGCGGCCAGCAGAATCACCCCCCGCGCGTGCCCCATGATGATCGCGGTGCGCGGGTGGGCGTAGTGCGCGTAGAGCGTTTCGACCGCTACGACGGCGGGCTTGTGCTCGGTGAGGATCGACACGAGTTCGGTTTCGATCTCGACCAATCGCTTTGCAACGGAAAGCCGGGCGTTGAGCCGGATGACGCCCGCGTCGATGAGTTTTGGCTTGCGCAGATCGAACTCGATCACGCCATAACCGGTGAGCTGCAGGCCGGGATCTATGCCAAGGATTCGCATCGGTAGCCGCACATGAACGCAGATAAACGCCGATGATGCAGATTCTGATCTGCGTTCATCGGCGTCTATCTGCGGCTAATTCTTCCGCCAGATTGTGCCGTCCTTCTTGTCTTCCAGCGTGACGCCAATCTTGGTCAGGCCGTTACGAATGGCGTCGGCCATGGCGAAGTTCTTGTCCTTACGCGAGGTGGCGCGGAGTTCGATGATCAGTTGCATGAGCTGGTCGGCCAACCCCTCGTCCTGCCTTTTCGGCGCGGTGAACGCGAGGCCGAGCAGTTGTGACAGCCGGCGAAACGTCGCCGCGGCGCGGGCGATGCGTGCGATCGCTGCGGCATCCCGGGTGCTTTCGACAGCGGATTTTTCGATCTCACCATTGATCGCACCGGCAAGTTCGTGCAGCGCCGCGATCGCACCGGCGGTGTTGAAGTCGTCGTCCATGCCGGCGACGAATTTCTCCGCGTAAGGCCTTGAGATTTCGTCCCACGCCGGCTCCTGTTGAGTCGGATCCGACCCCGCAGGAGTCGGCATGAACGGCGCGACTCGCTCGAACAGACGCGTAAAGACGCCGATGGCTTTCTTCACGTTGGCGATCGCGTCGTCGCTGAATTCGATGGGGCTGCGGTAGTGAGAGGAGAGCAGCAGGTAGCGGATGACGTCCGGGCCGTGCATGTCGACCAGTTCGCGGGCGTCGCGGGTGTTGCCCAGGGACTTGGATTCTTTCTCGGTTTTCCATTCGCCGCTGGCGCTCTTGGTCTTGATGCGGGTCAGGCCGTTGTGCATCCAATACTTCACGAAGGTTTTGCCGGTGCAGCATTCGGACTGCGCCAGTTCGTTTTCGTGATGGGGGAACTTGAGGTCGTCGCCGCCGCCGTGGATGTCGAAGGTGTCGCCGAGGTATTTCTGGCTCATGGCTGAGCACTCGATGTGCCAGCCCGGCCGGCCGCGTCCCCAGGGGCTGTCCCACGCGGGCTCGCCGGGTTTGGCGGATTTCCACAGCGCGAAGTCGGCGGGATGTTTTTTGCCGCCGCCCGCCAGGTCGCGCAGGCCGGCTTCCTGGTCTTCGAGCCGGCGATTGGAGAGTTTGCCGTAATCGGGGTCGCTCGCGGTACTGAACCAGACGTCGCCGCTCTCGGTCGCGTAGGCGTTGCCCTTGTCGATGAGCTTCCGCGTCATGGCGAGGATTTCCGGCATGTGCTCGCTGGCCATGGGAAAGTGATCGATCGACTGCTTCACGCCGAGTTCGTCGAGGATGCCCCAGTAGAGCTTCGTCTGCTCGTCGGCAAGCGCCTTGAACTCGATGCCTCGCGCGGCGGCTTCGTTGATGATCTTGTCGTCGACGTCGGTGATGTTGACGACCCACGTCACCTTGTAGCCTTTGAAGCTCAGGTATCGCTTGACCGCATCGAAGATCACCGGCCCGACCAGGTGGCCGATGTGTGGCGGCTTGTAGACGGTAGGCCCACAAAGGTAAATCCCGACCCGCCCGGGGTGGACCGGCTCGAAGGGTTCCTTTTCGCCGGTGAGGGTGTTGTAGACGCGGAGAGAAGCCATTTGCGCTTGCCGATTTACGATTGCCGATTGGGACACTGCCGGAGACTGTAGCTAGTTCGATTTTTCGAGCAACACGACCGCGTGGGCGGCGATCGCTTCGCCGCGGCCGATCGCGTCGCAACCTTCGTTGGTGCCGGCTTTGAGGTTGACGGGGGCGCCGAGCGTTTCGGTCAGCAGCGCTTTGATCCTGGCCTTGAACGGCTTGAGCTTGGGGCGCTCCGCCTGCACGGTGATGTCGGCGTTCACGACGCGCCAGCCTTGGTCCCTGGCGCGCTGTAGAACGGTGGTGAGGAAGACGATGCTGGGGGCGTTCTTCCAAGTCGGGTCGGTGTCGGGAAAGTGCTCGCCGATGTCGCCTTCGCCGAGGGCGCCAAGGATGGCGTCAACGAGTGCGTGAATGGCGACGTCGCCGTCGGAATGGGCGACGGCACTGATGCCCCCGGCGACGACCACGCCGCCGATAAGCAGTTCGCCGCCGTTCTGGAGCCGGTGGATGTCGTAGCCGTGGCCGATGCGGTGGGTCATGGGATTCAATGGCGCGGCGGATGCCCGCGCCGCTACGCGGTCACGTCAGGTCGTACTCTTTCAACTTGCGGTACAGCGTGCGTTCGCCGATGCCGAGGATTTTTGAGGCTTGTTCGCGGTTGCCTTGGGTCATCTTCAGCGTGTTGCGGATGAGTTCACGCTCGGCCTGCTCGAGGCTGATTCCGGTGAGGGCGTCGAGGCTGGCATCGCTGGACATGGCGGCCTTGGGGTTGATCTCGCTTGGGAGATCCTTCGCCGTAAGCGTCGGGCCCGGGCTCATGACGACCATGTTTTCGATCGTGCTGCGAAGCTGTCGAACATTGCCCGGCCAGTGAAAGCCCATCAGACCGTGCTGGGCTTCAGGCGCAATGCCATCGAGCGATTTCCCGTATTTTTCGGCCTGCTGCTGCATGAAAAAATGCGTCAGCAGCGGGATGTCCGGGCGGCGCTCACGCAGCGGGGGGATCTGGATGCTGATGCCCTTGATGCGGAAGTACAGGTCTTCGCGAAACCGCTTCTCGGCGACCATCTCGTCGAGGTTGCGGTTTGTCGCGCTGATGATGCGGACGTCGACCCGGCGGACATCGTTGCTGCCGAGCCGCACGACTTCGCCGCTCTCGAGGACGCGGAGCAGCTTGGCCTGCATCGATGCCGGCATGTCGCCGATCTCGTCGAGAAAAAGCGTGCCGCGGTCGGCGTATTCAAACCGGCCTTCGCGGTCGCTCTGGGCGCCCGTGTATGCGCCTTTGACGTGCCCGAAAAGTTCGTCTTCAAGAATTGATTCCTGCAGCCCGGCGCAGTTAAGTGCGACGAGCCGGGCCTTGCGACGGCGGGAGTTATTGTGGATCGCGCGGGCGATCAGTTCCTTGCCCGTGCCGCTTTCGCCGAGGATCAGCACGGGGATGTCGCTGGCGGCGACCTGCCTTGCCGTGGAGATCACCTGCAGCATCTGCGGCGAGCGTCCGACGATTCCTTCAAAGCCGCTGCTCTCGACGAGCTGCGCCTGCAGGACTTCGTTCTCACGCAGGAGCGCCGATTTCTCGACCGCCTGCGATACCTTGGCGCGGAGGTACTCGAGATCCAGCGGCTTCTCGATGTAATCGAATGCGCCCTGGCTGAGCGCGCTCTTGCAGGTGGGGATGTCGGCGTGCGCGGTGACGAGAATGACAACCGGCGTCGGGGTGAGATCCATCGCGAGCTTCAACAGGTCCAGGCCCTGCGGCGCCCCGTCCATCATCAGGTCGGTGACGATGACGTCGTACTGCTTCTTGTCGAGCAGCTTGCGCGCCTCGGGAAGATTGAACGCGATGTCGCGCGCAGGTCCGAGCCTGTCCAGGGCGTCGGCCATGACCTCGGCGTGGTCGGTTTCATCGTCAACGATGAGGATACGGGCTTTGTAGTCGGTGGGTGCTGGCATCGGTCGGCGACCATCTTATGCGCAACGGCGACAGAATTCACCGCGGCGCAACGGGGAACAGAAAGCACGTCCACGAATCGTCATGAATCGACCTGAATGAAACGCGCGACGCCGATGGCCTGCTGGTTATTGGTGCTGATTCCTGAGGATTCGTAAATCCGATTCTGCCGCTGCCGATGCGGTCAGCCAGGCCGATCGCCGCGATCGCTTTGGCTCGGCGGCGGATTCTCTGCGCTGACCGGCAGGATGATCGAGAACGAGGAGCCTTTGCCGACTTCACTCTGTAGTTCCATGCCGCCGCCGTGCTCGAGGGCAATGCGGCGCGTCATCGCCAGGCCCAGCCCTGTGCCGCCTTTGCGTTTGCTGAAGTAAGCATCGAAAACGCGTGCCTGGTCGTCGGCGGAGATGCCCGGGCCGGTGTCGGTGACAGCGATGCGGGCGCGGCCGTCGGCATTGGAGACGGTGACGATCAGTTCGCCGCCTTGCCCGCTGCTCCCGCTGCTGCCCGGGGTGCTCATGATCTGCATCGCGTTGAGCATGAGGTTGAGCACGGCCTGCTTGATCAGCCGTGGGTCGACATTGGCGATGACCGGCTCGGGGCTGGCGGTGTAGCGAATCTGCACGCGGCCCTGCTGCGCCTGCGGGGCCAGAAAGTCGACGAGATCGGTCAGCAACTCGGTCAGGTCGACGGGCTCACGCTGTAGTTCCAGCCGGCCGGCGTATCTCAGGAAATCGTCGAGAATCGCCCGCAACCGTCCGGCTTCGCGCGTCACGGTCACCATCCGCGACAGCACGCGCGGCGCGGTGAGCCGATCGGAGATGAGGTCTTCCTGGAGCAGTTGTAGATTGAGTTGGATGGTCGAAAGGGGGTTCTTGATCTCGTGCGCCAGTCCCCCGGTGAGCGTCCCGAGTTCTGCCAATCGCTCGGCCTCACGGGCGCGTTCATCGGCGGCGCGGAGGCGGCGCTGCAGGATCCAGCCGGCGATCCCCGCGACGGCCAGCCCCAGCATCAGCCCGACGAGCATGCCCAGCAGCGCATCCAACACTTGAATCGCGAACCTACCCGAACGGATAATCTGTACAAGGTCTGCATCAGATGGTGTGGCATTGGTAATTCAGGCCCGGTAAACGTAGGATCATCCCTATGACCGGTGTTGATTCATCCAATCGGGCCAGCGTTTTTGTCGTCGATGACGACGAAGTCGCGGCGGCTTATCTCGTGGGCGTGGCACAATCGGGCGGTTACCGCGCCGAGAAGTTCGCGTCGGCGGAGGAATTCCTGCAGCGTGCCGATGCGACGGCACGCGGGTGTGTCCTGCTTGACCTGCAGATGGCCGGCATGAACGGTCTGCAACTGCAAGGCGAGCTGCAACAGCGCGGGCTGCGCTGGCCGGTGATCATCGTCAGCGGCTCGGCCGAGGTATCATCCGCCGTCACCGCGATGAAACAGGATGCCTTCGACTTCTTTGAAAAACCCGTCGATCCCGTGAAGCTTCTGGAGACCATTGCCCGTGCCGTGCAGGCCGATCAGTCCGGGTCGGTGAAGCGCGGCGAGGACGACGTGATTCGCGGTCGTTACGCGACGCTCTCTCCCCGAGAACGCCAGGTGATGGGAATGGTCGTACAGGGGTTGGCCAACAAGCAAATGGCGGCACAGTTATCGCTCAGTGAAAAGACGGTGGAAGTCCATCGCGGCAACGTGATGCGCAAGATGCAGGTCGACAGCGTGGCGGCGCTGGTTCGTGCATCGCTTGTGTGCGGGGGCAACGGCTCCTGACCTCAAGCCATGTCGGTGGGTAAGCTGTATTGTAAATCCAGTTGACACCCCTTCACACCGCCGCGGCGTGCGTCATCGACGCGCGCGGCGGCGTGTCGTTGCGGCCTCTGCCGTTACACAAACCCGGCGCGTCCGTCCGGTAACCGGTGGGGAAAGTCCGCTGTTGCCGAATGTGCTGTTCGGGTAAATGGTAGGGGCGTGGTGAGCGAAGGTTCGGAGCTCACCGGTTTTGTGAATCGGGGCGAAGCATTTGTGCGTATCGGCGTCAGGTGCCTACGTCCATTGTCGCAGCATGGGCACACCTGGGGAAGATCGTTGACGCAGCGCCGTGTGCCAGTGCCGGTGTTCGGCGAGTGCGGCGCGAACGATCCCAAGATGCATGCGCACGATCGCCGGCCGAAAGGAATGCAGAAGATGAAGAAGCGCGTAGTTTTCCGTATCCAACTCACGACGGATGCGAAAAAGCGGCTGTTGGAGATTTCGGATCAGTTGGGCATTACCCAGATCGCGATCACCTCGCGTCTGGTGGAATGGTTCGCCAACCAGCCCGATTTGATCCAGGCCGCCATTCTCGGGCTTTACCCTGACGTCATTAAGCAGGACGTCGCCACGCTGATCCTCAACCGCATGGCAGAAGGTACGACCGACCGAGACGGCAAATCAACGCCGTCGCTAAAATGATGTATCTATATATGTCGGTTGGCGCCGCGACCCGAGCGTGACGGGACGTTTGCTTCAAGCGCCGACCCATTTCCGCCATTGATGCGGGAATCGTGGAATACCGGAGGCCGTCTTGGGACCGTGCCGCCGGAAACCATGATTCCCGCTGGCGCTTAGGGTCCACGGATGTATCCGAAACGCATACGTTTGCGGTGAAAATGGCACTTGGTGGAGTACAAAAGGGGTGCCCTTTTATTTGGTCGCGCCGGGGTCGCGTGTTCGGTGCGGCGTTTCCCGCCTGCAGTCACCCCGGTCGCTGTCTGCACCGTGCGGCGATCCGTGCTATGATCGCTCCCAAGGAGCTGCCGACATGCCCGTCGTCATGGAGTTGGCCCGCATCATCATCAGTGAGATGCAGGAGCAGCAAGTCATCGTCCTCAAAGAAGTAGTCGGCGAGCGGGCATTTCCGATCGTCATCGGCTCCGGGGAAGCCTACGCGATTGACCGGCGTCTGAAGGGCCTGCAGACGCCTCGTCCGCTCACTCACGACCTGCTCGCGACCGTCATCGAGGAAATGGGCGGCAAGCTCGAGGCGATCGAGATCAACAACCTCCAGGAACGCACCTTCTTCGCCCGCCTGGTGATCCGCCAGGACGCCCGGACGGTGAAGATCGATTGCCGCCCGAGCGATGCGATCGCGCTGGGGATCGCCACCAACGTCCCCATCCTCGTCGCCGAACATGTCTTGGACCAAGCGGGGCAGTAGCCCTCGGGTTCGCCGTCGCTTGGTGCTGACGACTTGTCCAGATTCTGTGCATGATCAGACGTTTGTCATTGAATTGCCCGCGATCTGCGCGGTGCTCGCCGATAGAGATTTTGATCCCCCCGCGGCTTTCCGGGCCGATTTGACGCACCCCGGCAGGGGTTTGGGGTTGGCACGGCGGTTGTTAGGTCGGGATTTGCCTTCGCGATAAGGAATCCTCCCTTCCGTCGGCGGATATGCCCAAGCCCCGTTCAGACTTCCAGCCGGACCGGCTCACGCCGGGCTTCGACCGCGTTCTGCTCACGCGGCCGCTTTCGGTGGACGTCGATTGGCCGCGCTGGCTGCGCGGCATCGAACGCAAGCGTCGGGCGGTTGCCGGCAAGCAGCGGATCAGCGACCCGCTCATCCGCGAGGCCACCATCAGCAGTTTCCGGCTTGAAGGCATCGACGCCAGTGAATCCGACATGGACCAGGCGATCACCCCCACGCGTAATCGCCGGCTCTTTCGCTCCCCGCAGCGCCAACGCATCCGCAACCACCTGGCGATCCTGCTTTCCATCGAGCGCCTCCTTCGCAAGCGCGAGCCGCTCAAGCCGTCGCACGTCGTCCGCTGGTACACGGAGATCGGCAGCGGTCTGTCGACGGCGTCGTTGGCGCTGCCGGAGATGATCCGCGTCCAGAGCATCATCCGCCGCATCAACTCCCCGCAGATGCGCCTGCAGCCGGCGATCCTGGAGATCGCCAAGCTTCACTGCGACCTGCTCGCCGACGCGATGTTCCCCAGCTTCAACGGCATCCTGTCGCGCCTGCTGCTCCGCGTACACCTCGGTCACTGCGGCCTCCCTGCCGTCGTCTTCGACCCACAAATCGACGGCCAACGCTTCGGCGACGCAAACCTGCTGCTGTCAAGGCTGCTGGAACTGATCGACCGGGCGCTGGACCGGCTGCTGGCAAACTGAGGGGAAAAGGCGGGGAAAGGCAATGAGGCATCGAAGTCGATAGTGACTAGTCGATAGTCGATAGCAAATGCGTTTCGCTATCGACTATCAACTATTCACTATCAACCTTTGCCTCACTGCCTCTCTCCCGTCCTATCATCCGCCATGCCTCATCCATCCGCCGCCACGGTCGGCGAGCTTAAGAAGACCGGGTACAAGTACCGCTCCGTCAAAGACGAACTCCGCCAGAACCTGATTGCCAAACTGCGCGCCGGCGAACCGATTTTCCCCGGCATCCTCGGCTATCGCGAAACCGTCATCCCCCAGGCCATCAATGGCATCCTCGCCAAGCATGATATGCTCTTCCTCGGTCTTCGCGGGCAGGCCAAGACACGCATGCTCCGCCTGCTGCCCACGATGCTGGATGAATGGATCCCCGTCCTCACCGGCGTCGAAATCAACGACGACCCACTCGTCCCCATCACCAGCACCGGCAAGCGCATCGTCGAAGAGCAAAGCGATCTCGCCCGCGTTGAATGGGTCCATCGCTCGAACCGCTATCAGGAAAAGCTCGCCACGCCCGATGTCACGATCGCCGACCTGATCGGCGAAATTGATCTCGTCAAGCACGCCGAAGGCCGATACCTTTCCGACGAAACCACCATGCACTTCGGCCTGATCCCGCGCGCCAATCGAGGGCTCTTTGCAATCAACGAATTGCCCGACCTCGCGCCGCGCATCCAAGTCGGCCTGTTCAACGTGCTCGAAGAACGCGACGTGCAGATCCGCGGCTACCCGGTGCGGCTCAATCTCGACGTCTGCCTCGTCTTCAGCGCCAACCCCGAGGACTACACCAATCGCGGCCGAATCGTCACGCCGTTGAAGGATCGCATCGGCACCGTCGTCCGCACCCACTACCCCGAGACCACCGCCGAGGCGTTGCAGATCGTCAAGGAAAACGCATGGCTCGAGCGCAACACCAGCGGCAGCCCGAGCGGGGTCGAGGTGATCGTGCCGCAGTTCATGGCCGAGATCGTTGAGGAAGTGGTGCGTCTCGCCCGCGTCTCGCCGCACGTCAGTCAGGCGTCGGGCGTGAGCGTGCGGACCAGCATCGCCAACGCCGAGAGCATCGTCAGCAATGCCGAGCGGCGCGGCATCATCACGAATGAAGCCCGCGTCGTCGTCCGCATCTGCGATCTCCAACACGTCGGCGCCAGCAGTCGCGGCAAGATCGAGATGACCCTGGCCGACGACGATGCGAGCGAGGACAAGCTGATCCAGTCGCTCATCGGTGAGTCGGTCAAGAACGTCTTCAACAAGATCACCAAGGGCGCCAACTTTGAGCCTGTTACTGAAGAGTTCCAAGGCAATGTCACCTTCCCCGCCGGCGACGAAATCCCGGCAGCGGAGTTCGTCGCCAACATGAAAGCGGTGAAGCCGCTCCACCAAGCAGCCGGCCGCGTCCGCAAAGCCCTCGACCTCGACGAATCCGACGCCGCCCTCGCCTGCGCGGGTGAGTTCGTGCTCGAAGGCCTGTACGTCAACAACCTTCTCAGCAAGTACAACGCGCGGGGGAAGACGTTCTTTAAGAAGTGAGCGATCTTGTCTTTCCCGTACTGTGGGCATCCTGCCCACAGTACGAAAAGCGACGATGCGCAATGTTTCGCGTAGGGCACGCTATTGCGTGCCGTTTCATCCGAGGCACGCAATAGCGTGAGCGCGAAGGCGAACACGAAGACGACCGGGAGATCCAGTAGCCGCAGACCAACGCGGGTCCAAAACCAAATCTGCGGAATCTGCGGAATCTGCGGTTCGCTGCTCTTCTTCGCGTTCAGCTTCGCGATGGTCGCCGCTTCGCGGTTCACATGGAATGGAGGCGGGAACGGTCGGCCGGCGGTTAGTCGTTGCGCTTGCTCATGTGCATGCGCTTGCCGTTGTTGGTCCAGTGGACGTCGGACATGTACGACTCGATCAGGAGGATGCCGCGGCCGGAACACTTTTCGAGGTTCTCGGGGGCGGTGGGATCAGGGACCGACGAGCGATCGAATCCGGGGCCCTCGTCTTCGATCTGGATCTCAGTCTGGCTCGGACTGATGAGGGCTTCAACGTAGACGTGCTTGTTCTCGTCGAGTTTGTTGCCGTGTTTGATGGCGTTGACCATCGCTTCTTCGAGGCTCAGTTTGATGGCGAAAATGGAGTCGGAGTTATAGTTGAACTTCTTTACTTCTTCGAGGATTCGGTTCTGGACTTCGCTTCCCTTGGCATGCACGGAAGGGATGAGGAACTTCATGCTCGTGCCATAGCGTGTCTCCACGATGCTCGGCGATTGCAGCATCTGCGGTGCCCGCCGGGCATCAGAAGAGTTATGGCGACTCGAGCCGGAAAGCCCCATTCGCTGTCGTCCTCGGTTGGAGAGAGCAGGGGGCTCCGTTACAGGTCAAAGCTGGCCAACGCTTCGGCGCGGGTCGCGAATATCTTGAATAATCGGTCCAACTTGGTGATTCGGAACACCTCGAAAATCTGGCTCTTGATGTTCGAGAGTCGCAGTTGCCCGTTCCGCTGCTTGATGCGGTTGTTGGCGTTGATGAGCATGCCTAATGCCGCCGAGCTCAGGTGATCGACGCTGGTGAAGTCCAGCAGCACCTTGGGCTGATCGGTTTCGTCGATCAGCGCGTTGAGCGTGGCCCCGATCTCGGCGATGTTCGCCTCGTCGAGGATCTTGTTGTTCTTGAACTCCACGACCCGGACTTCTTTTTCCTGGATCACGGCCACGGGAGAGCTGGGTTCGGACATGGTTGGCAGTCCTTGAAGGTTCGTTGCGTCGCGTCAAAAGGCCGCCTGGGCCTTGGATACATCCTATGCAGCACGCGAGGGTTCCAACGTAAAGCCGTATCAAATTCGTGTCAAGCGACGCACACCGTTCGCAGCGCACCCGATCGCCGCCACGATCATCGCCCGCGCGAGCGCCACATAGCCGCCTGCGGGCACTGCTTGGGGCGCGGCGTCGGGGCTTGCGATCAGCCGTTCGGCCGCCACGGTCGTCGTCGCCGCCAGTTCCCCGTCGGTGGATCGCTTGTACAACCCCGGCGACGCGTCGAGCGTGGGGTCCGAGACCGCCAATGCCCGGAACTCGCGTGCCAGCGATCCCGCATGCGTGCTGCCGTACGCGCCGGTCGATTCGCCGAGCCAGTCGAAGATGTTGGCAAAAAACACCACGAAGTCCGGCCGCAACGCGAAGTCCGGGGCGTCGATGCCCACCCACACCTGCCGCACGCCGTCGCCGGCGTCGCGCGTCGCCACCAGCACGCGCTCGGCTTGGGAGACGATCGTCTGCCATCCTTCGCCGGGACCTGAATGTCCGCGCGATCCGGTGACCAGCTTCGGCCAATCCACGCCGCGCGAGAGCGGGTGATCGAACTCCAAACGGACCGGCGTTGTCGCGTCGAGTGCCTGTCCGCCTCCCGCCGGCGCGATCGCGACGGCGGGAGTCTTGTCCGGCAGGTTGAAAAATCCTTCGACGACCGCGACGGTGCGGCTTGTCGAGGCCGCCGGCCGCTGCCGCGCGTATACCTCGATCATCCGCTGCATGGCGGCCGACACGCCGGTCCGCGCTTCGATGCGCGGCCACGCCCGTTGCTGCACGACCCACGCCGCGTTGTCGGCCGGAAGGTCGTCGGGGACGATCACCTGCGCTGAAGCGGCGCTCCCGACGGCAGACAGGTCGACAAAGTAATCGCGCCGCGCGCCGCGCGGGGGGAGCTCGATCGCCTGCTCCACGCGATCGACGATCAGTCTCGCCGACGTCTGCGCCGAACCGTTGTAGACGCGGACCATCGCCTGCGGCTGAGGCGGCCGCTCGCTCACGGCAAACGACTCGATTCCGACGTTCTCCAGCGCCTTCGTCGGGCGAAGCAGGACCAACCGCGCATCAACCACGTCGATCGCCTGGTCGGTCACGACGTAGATCGTGCCGGCGTTCTCCGCGAGCGTCTTGCGGACGGCCAGCGAAAGCAGATCCCGCGTCGGCGCGGCCGTGAAGCGCAGGCGTTCGATCGGAAGGCCCGATTCGTTCTCGATCACGTCCCCCGGCACGCACAGCGCGCGCACGCCGACGAATCGCGCCGGTGACACCGCATCGGCGACGCGTCCTTTGGCGGACATCGTCAGACCACAATCGACGACGACCAGGGCGCGTCGCCCGCCCCGAGGTGACCAGAGCCCGAATCCGCTCGCGCTCAAGATCCCCGCCAGCGCCGCCGCGAGCATCCACATCACCCACGCCGGCGGCTTGCGAATCTGCCTCTGGCGACTTAGTTCGACATTCGACCGATCCCACAGGAACACCGCCGGAACGCGTGCGAATTCAACTCGGCCGACCAGCGCCCAGACGAGCGCTCCCGTCCACGGGATCAGAAGCAGGAGCCAGATCGGAGCCGCAAACACCATCCACCTTCGATTATGGCAGTTGCAGTGTGCTTCACAAACCGAGTCGCGTTGGGTCGCGTAGAATGCGTACGCATGTGCGGCCGAGTTGTTCTCGTCAAACTAGCGGCGTTAACCCACCAGTTTCCATGGATCCGCAATGAACGACCCGCCGCAG
>JBBRFH010000003.1:0-37130 GCA_038224615.1 Tepidisphaerales bacterium | reverse complement strand
GAGTCGTTCGCCTGGCCGAGGGTGTTGTGGCCTTTGCCGATGATCAGCCGCGAGGCACTGTCGATGATCACCCCGCCGATCGGGCAGCCGCCTTCGTCGAAACTCTTTTGTGCCAGCAGCGTGCCGATGCGCATGAAGTCGCGATCGGCGAGCTTCAAAAAGAACCCGGGCTCGGCGAGCGTGGGAAGAAACTCGGTGGGGACGTGGGTGATCAGGTTCAGCAAAGCATCGTCAACGGGCGTGGAAGCGGTGAGGAAGGGCGGGGTCATGCGATTGGTTTTACGCATCGCGGGCGTTTCGCCAAGAAAAATTCCGAACCGCGAAGTCTCGAAGAACGCAAAGTTGCACGCGAAGAAACGCCGCGGGCGTCAGGCGAGGCTTCCGAATCACTCTTTTTCAACCACCAAGAACACCAAGGACACGAAGAATTCCGGGCGGAAATGGCATGTCTCCTTACAGGCTATTTCAGAGATGGAGAGAGAGAACCGCAGATGACGCAGATGACGCAGATTTCCAATGCGATTCATCTGCGTAATCTGCGTAATCTGCGGTTCCGAAATCTTCTCTTAGGGCAATTTTTGCTTGTAATTGGTCGGAGAGCGCGTAAATTGCCGGTGGTTCGTTCGACAGTGTGTCATGGATGACATGCGGAACGCTCGCTGTTCTACGTGAGCGGAAGGCCAGGATGGCTAACTCGTCGCACACGTCCGCGCCCTCACTCTCTCAGTTGTGGCAGATGCCGCTGCTCCTGCTTTCGCTGGGGCTGTTCGGTTATGCCGCGTATCTGCTGTGGGACCCCAAGCCGGGGCCGACGGTGGATCAGCGGCTCGGGGACGTCCGCGCCCTGCTCCGCTCCGAGCGCCCGGAGGCGGCGGTGCAGGATCTGAACCGGCTCATCAAGCTCGACAAGCTCACGCCCGAGCAGCAATCCAAGATCCACCTGATGTTTGCCGAGAGCCTGGAGATGTACCAGGACCAGCAGAAGCAGGTGATCCCGGCGTTGATGCTGCGGGTGGTCGAACAGACCAAGCTCGCCATTGCCCGCGGGCAGATCGACGGGCCGTCCTACCGGCGGATGGGCACCGCGTACGAGAAGCTGCTGAGGCCCAACGACGCACTCGATAACTACAAGCGGGCGGCGTCGCTTGATCCCGATCACGCGATGCGGCTGTCGCGCAAGATCGTCGACCTGGAACTCGATCGCGGGAACATGATCTCCGCTGACCTGGCGCTGCAGGACTACCTCAAGGATGCAAAGATCACCGATGGCGAACGCGCCTGGGCGCTCGGACAGCGGGCGGAGATCCTGACCGATCAGAGCAGGTTCGTCGATGCCCGCATCCTCCTCGACCAGGCCCTCAAGCTGACGGCCGACACGGTCCAGGAGGGGGAGATCAACTACCACCTCGGCTACATCGCGTTCAAGCTCGGCGAGGACGCCGACGCCGAGCGCTTCCTGCGCATCGCCCGCGAACAGATGCAGGCACGGCATCCGCTCGATGCCGATGCGTGCGTGCTGCTGGGAAAGATCTACCAGGCCCGTAATCAGCCCGAGGAAGCGAACTCGTTCTTCGAGAACGTGATCGTCAACATACCGGACGCGAAGATCGTGCTGCTGGCGCAGCTCGGACGGGGCATGTGCCGGACCATGCTCAAGCAGGACGACCCGGCCTTGGAAGACCTGATCTCGGTCGCCAGGCAGGTGGACGAGCGGGCGAGCAAGGCGAAGTACAAGCAAGACGTGTTCGCGGGGATCCAGCAGGCGGGGACGTGGATGTCGCTGCGGGGGAATTTCAAGGGCGCGCTGGAACTGATGGCGTACGAGCGGGATCTGAATCCCACGCCGGCGCCGGAGTTCTTCACCCGGCTCGCGGGCATCTACGAACGCCGGGCCACGCAACTCGAGCAGTCTATCACCCCGGACACCGTGCCGGCGGAGAAGATCAAGGCCGAGCAGCAGGCGCGCGACATGCGCACCAAGGCCGGCGATGGCTACGTCGCCTACGGACAGAAGATCGCCCCCAATGACGACAAAGGCTACGGCGAATCGCTGTGGCACGGCATCGACCTCTACGACCGCGCCGGCAACACGACGGCGGCGATCGCGTCGATGGAACTGTTCATCGCCGAGCGGCCGGAAGATTCATTCGCGCCCGACGCAGTGCTGCGCCTGGGCAGGGCGTACCAGTCGCTCGGGCAGATGGACAAGGCGATTGCGACGTATCAGAAGAACCTGTTCCGCTATCCCAAATCTTTGGCAGCCAGCAAGAGCGCGGTGCCGTTGGCGCAGGCGCTGGTGGCGAAAGGTCCCGATTCGTTCGGCAAAGCGGAGACGGTTCTCGCCGGCGTGCTGGACAATAATCCGCTGCTCGACCCGACCAGCGAAGACTTCCGCCAGGCGCTGTTTGACCTCGGCCAGCTCTATTACCGCACGCAGCGGTACGAGGAATCCGTCGTCAAGCTCGAAGAGTTCACCAAGCGTTATCCGACCGATGACCGGCTCGGACAACTGCTGTTTCTCATGGGCGACAGCTACCGCAAGAGCGCCCAGCAACTGCAACAGAAGCTCGCGACCGCCAGCACGACCACGGACCCCGGCTTCGATCCCGCCGAGATGGAAGCGGCCCGGCAGGATCGGCTGAAGAAGGCCAAGGCGATGTACGACCGTGTCGTCGATCTCTATCGCGATGCGGCCCCGACGCGCGACACCGAAAAGCTCTACTTCAAGCTCGCCCACTTCTATCGCGGCGATTGCCTGTACGACCTCGGCGAGTACGAGAACGCCATCAAGCTCTACGACAACGCGGCGTTCCGTTTCCAGGACGATCCCTCGGCACTGGCGGCGTACGTGCAGATCGTCAACGCCTGGTGCCGGCTCGGCAAGACCGAACAAGCCAAGGCCGCCAATGAACGCGCCAAGTGGGTGCTGCGAAAAATCCCGCCGCAGGCGTTTACCGATGGGACGTTTTCGATGCCCAAGGAATACTGGGAGCAGTGGCTCAAGTGGGCCAACGAATCAGGAATGTGGTAGGCCGACGCGTGTGGCGTGATGAGTGTTGCGTGAAACATGGCTGACTCCAACGACAATCTCGCGGCACTTTCGCAGCAGCTTGCCTGCTACCGGAAGCTCGCGCGGCTGTCGGATCTGCAGCGCTCCTACGTGCAGCAGAACCAGACGGATGAACTGCTCGTCGTTTTGCAGGCGCGGGCGCAGGTCCTGGGCGATATCCAGCGGCTGGAGGCGATCGTCGGCCCGCTCAAGAAAAACTGGGCCGAACAATCGGCGGGGATGAGCGCCAGCGTGCGCGATCGCGCGTCGGCGATGCTGGTCGAGGCGAAATCGCTGCTGCAGCAGATCACCCAGGCCGACCAGGACGACGTGCTGCTGTTGCAGCAGCGGAAGCTGAATGTCGGCAAACAGATCCAGGCGACCAGCTCTGCCCGTCGGATCAACACCAAATACGCAGCCAACGCCTACAGCGCATCGAGCGGCTCGAAACTCAACGTGCAGCAATGACCACGACCACGCCAACGACAACTCCGAACCAGGCCCAGCGGCTCGAAGAGCTCGGCCGGATCATCCTGGCGTACTCGGAAGTGACCGAGAAGCTGCAGGCGTCGCAGGACGAGCTTAAGGGCAAGGTCGAAGTGTTGCAGCGTGAACTCAGCGACAAAAACCGCGAACTCGAGCGCCGCAATCGCCTCGCCGCGCTGGGCGAGATGGCGGCGGGCCTCGCTCACGAGATCCGCAATCCGCTCGGCGGTATCCAGCTCTATGCGTCGGTTCTGCAACAGGACGTCGCCGATCGTCCCGATTCGGTGAACGTCGTCCGCAAGATCATCTCCGGCGTGAAGCGCCTCGAAGCGATCGTGTCCCAGGTTCTGCACTTCTCTCGCGAGATCAGCGCGCATCGCGAATCGTGCGATGTCGTTCATGTCGTTCGCGAAGCCGTCGAACTCGCCCAATCGAAAGCCCACGGCAGGCCCGCCGTGGGCGTGGTGTGCGAGACGCCTGAGACATTGGAAGCGTCCATTGACGCGCGTCTGATCTCCCAAGCAGTCCTGAACCTCACGCACAACGCGATCGACGCGGTCGGCGATGCCGGAACAGTGACGATCACGCTACGCCAAACGAACAACGCACTGGCGCTCACGATCGAAGACACCGGCCCGGGAATCCCGGCCGACATTCTCGATCGCGTCTTCAACCCGTTTTTCACGACCAAGGACGACGGCACCGGCCTGGGGCTTTCGATCGTGCATCGCATTGTCGAAGCCCATAGCGGCGTGATCACCGCAACCAATAAGCCTGACGGTGGGGCAAAGTTTGAGATTCGTATTTAAGGAGCCATGGATGGCACGCATTCTTATTTGTGACGACCAGGATCTCATCCGCGATTCGCTCGCGACCATCATGTCGCGCGACGGCCACGAAGTCGTCGCCGCGACCGACGGGCCGCAGGCGCTGCAGCGGATCGCGGCGCAGAAGTTCGACCTGCTCATCACCGACCTCAAGATGCCCAAGATGACCGGCATCGAACTGCTTGCCGAAGCCAAGAAGCTTCGCCCGGAGATGCCGGTGGTGCTGATGACCGCGTTCGCGACCGTGCAGACCGCCGTCGAGGCGATGCGGCTGGGCGCGTACGACTACATCCAGAAGCCGTTCGAGGCTGAAGAGATGAAGCTGCTCGTCGGCCGCACGCTTGAGCACAGCCAGCTTAAGCAGGAGAATGCCGCGCTTAAGACCGCGATGGCCGACGCCAGCGCGCCCAAGCCGTTGATCGGCAACTGCGAACTGATGCAGGGGATCAAGAAGAAGATCGAACTCGTCGGCAAGTCGTCGGTGACGGTGCTCATTCGCGGCGAAAGCGGGACGGGCAAGGAAGTTGTCGCCCGCGCCATCCATGCAGCAAGTGAACGCCGCGATCGTCCGATGCTGGCGGTGAACTGTGCCGCGCTGTCTGAAGCGCTGCTGGAGTCCGAACTCTTCGGCCACGAGAAGGGTGCCTTCACCGGCGCCGACAAGCTCCGTCGCGGCCGATTTGAACTCGCCGATGGTGGGACGCTTCTGCTCGATGAGATCAGCGAAATCGCCCCCGGCCTGCAGGCCAAGCTGCTTCGCGTCTTGCAGGAAAACTGCTTCGAGCGCGTCGGCAGCAGCACGACGCAGAATGTCGATGTTCGCGTCGTCGCGACATCCAACCGCGACCTTGAAGATGAGGTCATCAAGGGCAATTTTCGCCAGGACCTGTTCTATCGACTGAACGTCGTCCCGATGGAGTTGCCCGCGTTGCGCGAGCGCCCCGAGGACATCGCCGAGCTGATCCGCCATTTCCTGCACCTGATCGCCCGGCGGGATCAGAGCGCGTTCAAACATGTCGAGACTGAGGCGATGCGATTGCTCGAACGTTATCCCTGGCCGGGCAACGTGCGAGAATTGCAGAACATCGTCGAGCGTGCCGTCATCCTGGAGACCGATCCGGGCGTCATCCGCGCCGAGACGATCGCGCCCTGGCTTCGGATGCCGACCGCCAATCCCGTCGCCGCCGCCCAGGACCTCGCCGGCAAGCCGCTGGCGGACATCGAAAAGCAGGTCATCCTCAGCACCCTCGAACGCTTCCGCGGCCACCGCGTCAAGACCGCCACGTCTCTCGGGATCGGTCTGCGGACGCTCGGCATGAAGCTGAAGAAGTGGAAGGACGATGGGGTGTATGAGGAAGTGGGCGCGTGAACTGCGCGGCCAGGCGCAAGTGCTGCGCGAAGTTACTGGTTACTTGTGGCTTGTTACTTGAACCGGTCGACAGCACGAACGACCCCCGCGCGGCGAAAACCGCAGGTAACAAGTAACAAGCAACCAGTAACTTTCTCCCCGGCACGGCTTTTGAAGAGAGGACCTCCGAGATGTTTCTCGATCGCCTGATGAATCAGGGCAACCTGCCGTTGATTGAGCAGACGGTGAAGTTCGCTCAGGCTCGCCAGAAGTTGCTGGCGGAGAACGTGGTGAACATCTCGACGCCGAACTACCAACAGAAGGATCTGTCGGTCGAGCGGTTTCAGCAGGCACTGCGGGATCGACTGGAAAGTCGATCCGGCGCAGTCCCCGGCCAGGTGCGGTTCAATGACGTCGTCGGCGAACCTTCGGAGGATCCGGAGCAGCCGAACATCCTGTTCCACGACCGCAACAACCGGTCCGTCGAACAGCTCATGAGCGACCAGGCCCAGAACGCGATGATGCACAATTTGATGACCGAACTCCTGCGCAAGCAGTTCGACGCGATTCAGATGGCATTGAAGGAACGAGTAACTTGATGGAATGACCAATGACAAATGACCAATGACCAATGCAGCCTCGCTATTGGTCATTGGTCATTAGGAATTGGTCATTCGAGCGGAGCGACTATGTTTGATGTGCTTGAGATGGGAGCGACCGGGCTGCGTGCTCAGCGTACGCGGATGGACACGGTCGCCAACAACGTCCTCAACATCAACACCACGCGCAACGAGAAGGGCGAGAAGGTCCCGTATCGCCGTCGCATGGTGATCTTCCAGTCCGGGGCCGGCCTGGATTCGAGCAAGGCCGGCGTACATGTGAAAGAGATTCAGCTCGACAAGACCCCGTTCCAGGTCCGCCACGAGCCCGGCCATCCCGATGCCGATTCCGACGGCAATGTGAAGTACCCAAACGTCGACCTCGCGACCGAGACCATCAACATGATGGAAGCCAGCCGTGCCTATGAAGCCACGATCTCGATGATGGAAACCAGCAAGGCGATGTATAATGCGTCGCTGAGGTTGATTGCGTGACGGAAATGGGCCTTGGGGCTTAGGCCTTGGGCCTTAGTGAAATACCGGGGCTGAACGCATTCTGTATTCCCAAGGCCTAAGGCCCAAGCCCCAAGGCCCACGAACGAATGATCGACCGTCTTCCCAATCTCGCCCAGCAACTCGCCAAGAGCGCGGGAGCGCCGGCGACGTCGCAGCCGACGTTGCCCGGGCCGACCGAGGGGTCATCCAGCTTTGCCGACGTGCTCAAGCAGCACATCGGCGAGGTGACGCAGATGCAGCAGGACGCCAGCCAGGCCGTCCAGGACCTGACCACCGGCAAGACCGACGACGTCACCGGCGTCTTCGTCGCCATGGAAAAGTCCGAAACCGCCTTCAAAACCCTCCTCGCCATCCGCACCAAACTGCTCGACGCCTACGACGAGATCAAGAACATGCCGATCTAGGCGATGCGCTCTCCGGCTATCGCACATGCCTACCGCACATGCGTGGTGCCACGGGTCGCGGTACGCCGAGACCCGTGTTTTGCCAGTCGCGTGAAGGCACAGGTCTGATGGGTCCATACCGCCCGTGTTTCTTCGACGAAACCCACGGGCGAGACGCCCGTGCTACGCGCGATCCCGATCCCACACCATCGTGACAACGCGACCCCAGGCGGGTGGCAAGGTTTGTACTCAAACCTTCTGGTTCACGCGTCGCAGGGCAAGGTTTGTGTACAAACCTTGGCACCCTGCGATGTTGAGGAAGTAACCCAATATGTGTCACCCATGTCCCGGCACAGGTGTTACCCATGTCGCCGGTCCATACAACAAAACTGGAAGTGTCGTTCAGGCCGGTTGCTGGGTGTGGATGACGGTGCCGCCGCCTTGGACATTGGTTGTCACGACCCGGGAGATCGGGCCATTCTCGTAGTTGGGACTGCACCAGCGGGCGGCGAAGTAGGTCGTAGGGCACGCTATTGCGTGCCGCTCCGTGCCGGGATCATCGCCGTGCTCGGCACGCAATAGCGTGCCCTACGAATTGGATTTGTCGTCCGACAATTTTGCGTTGTCGGACCATGTGACGGTCTGAACGGCCGCTGCGCCCCGCTTCCGAGGGCGATAACCGGCGCGAGCAGCAATCGCAGTGCGAGCAGCGTGACGCGGGGGCGAACGACAAATGACAAAATCCAAATGACCAATGAATACGCAGACGGCGGCTCATTTGTCATTTGAGTTTTGTCATTGGTCATTGTTCTGTGCCCTGTGTCTCTTGTGCGGCGCGGCTAAGGGCTCTCCCGGAGGGGCGCAATTTGTGCTTGGAGATGGGAAGATTATGCCATTGCAACGGATGAGTTTGCGCTGCATACTTTGAAGTGACGCGGCAAGGATGCCGTGGTCCAAAGGCCGTTTTTTCGGCACCTGTCATTGTTTCGTCATTCGCAGAGCCATTGGAGGGCTAACGCGATGGACGCCATTAAAGCACAAATGCTGCGCATCCAGCAGCAGCTCGCGGGACTTTCGGCATCGCAGAAGATGCTGACCGGGTCGCTCGTGGTCATCATGATCATGACGATGTTCTATTGGTCGCGCTACGCTGGCACCAGTGAGATGGCGATCCTGCTCGATCAGCCGATGAACGCCGAAGAGATCAGCCAGATCAAGACCGCGCTGGCCGCCAAAGGCATCAAGTACGAGGTCACCGGCGACCGCATCATCGTGCCGGCCGACCGCAAGTTTGAAGCCATCGCCGACCTCGGCTTCATGCAGCTTCTACCGCGCGACATGAAGACCGGCTTCGACGAGATCGTCGACAAGATGTCTCCGCTGGATAACGGCGTGAAGACCGAGCAACTCTACAACCATGCCCGCGAGCGATCGCTCTCCTGGATCATCAGCCGCTGGCCGGGCGTAAAGTCGGCGATGGTGATGATCGATGCCGCCAAGAAGCTCAGCCCGGTCCGCCCGATCGAGCCGACCGCGAGCGTTGACGTCACGCTTAAGAGCGGCGTCGAAGCCAACAAGCAGCTTGGCGAAGCCGTCGTCAATCTCGTCAACGGCGCGCAGGCGGGCCTGAAGCGCGACAACATCCGCGTCAACATCAACGGCCGTCCGTACAGGGCGTCGGACCCCAACGATCCGTTCGGAAGCGGTGGCGGTTCGATCCTTGAAGAGCAGGCCAAATGGGAGAATTACTACAAGGGCAAGATCGCCGAGCAGATCATCTATATTCCCGGCGTGTACGCGACGGTTTCGGTAGAGCTGAAAACCTCTTCCGGCGTATCGACCGAGCGAACCGTTGATCCCAAGAATGTCGTGTCCGGTCTGCTCAAAGAATCGAGCTCGACGTCGGAGAACAAACAGGAAAACCCTGCGGGTGAGCCCGGCGCCGTGCCGAATGTTGGCGTCAATCTCGCTGATGCGGGCGGCGGGGCGGCGCAGGCAACCGGGACAACCTCCACCAGCGACAAGACCGAAACCCAGAACGCCTTCGACTACGGCAGCAAGCAGACCACCACGCAGACGCCCGCCGGCCTTGGCACGGCGGTGGCGGCGGCGCTGCGCGTGCCGGAGAGCTACTTCCGCAGCATGTGGAAAATGCGCAATCCAAGCGGGCAGACTGAGCCCACCGAAGCGGAACTCGACGCGATGGTATTGAAGGAAACACCCCGACTGCGCGAGGACGTGAAGAAAGCCACCAACATCAAGGACGACACTGCAGTGTCGGTCGCGATGTATGTCGATGTCAACGTCCCGACCGTCGGCGGCGACCCCGCCGCCGCGAGCGGACTGGCGTCGATGCCGCTGGGCATCGGCTTCGGGGCCAAGGAGATTGCGATCGGCGCCCTGGCGATCATCTCGCTGTTCATGGTCTCGATGATGGTTCGCAAGAGCGTCCCGCAGCAGATCCTGCCGCAACTGGCGGCAGCCGGAGTCCGTGGATCGGAGATCGTCGAACCATCACTGCCCGGCGACGTCACGGTGGGAAGCGATGTTGCCGGCGAGGTCGGCATGGGCGGCATGCTGCTCACCGGCCGCGAGATGACCGACGACCAGATCGAATCGCAGCAGGTGATCGAGCAGGTCGGCACGATGGTCAAGGAGAATCCCGACGTAGCGGCGAACCTTGTGAAACGCTGGCTGAATCACGCGTGAGAAGGAGACAGGAGCCAGTAGACAGAAGACAGGAGCAGGTGAGTTGATAGTAGATAGTTAATAGTCGATAGCAGGGAGCTTCTCAGCTATCGACCATCGACTATCGACTATCTGCCATTGGCTGACTCCTGGCTCCTGACTCCTGTCTCGTGCGACGACATGGCCAAGGAACAGACAAAAGACCTCTCCGGCGTCCGCAAGACCGCCATCCTGATGCTGACGCTTGATCAGGACGAGGCTGCCATGGTCATGCAGAAGCTGACGCGCGAGCAGATTGAAGAGGTCTCGCGCGAAATCGCCTCACTGGGCGAGATCAAGCCCGAGCATCGCGACACGGTCTTTCGCGAGTTCTACGGCCTCGTGCTCGCCAACAGCTACGTCGCCGAGGGCGGGCTGGAGTACGCCAAGATGCTGCTGCGCAAGTCGATGCCCGACGCCGAGGCCGAAAAGATGATCAAGCAGGTGACGCAGCAGGTCGCCACGACGCCGTTCGCGTTTTTGCAGAAGGCGGAATCGGAGAACCTGCTGACGTTCATCCAGGACGAGCACCCACAGACAATCGCGCTGATCCTCGCCCACCTGAATCCGACCAAGGCCAGCGAAATCCTCGTCGGCCTGCCGAACCAGAAGCAGGTCGAGGTCGTCAAGCGCATCGCCAACATGGAGCAGACGAACCCGGAAGTGATCAAGGAGGTCGAACGCGGTCTCGAGCATCGCCTCTCTGACATCGTTTCGCAGACCTTCGAGAAAGCCGGCGGCGTCGAGACCGTCGCGGAGATGCTCAACCTCGCCGATCGGTCGACGGAGAAGGGGATCATGGAAGGCCTCGAGGCCGAGGACCCCGATCTCGTCGAGAGCATTCGCCGGCTCATGTTCGTGTTCGAGGACATTCTGCTCGTCAACGACAAAGGCATCCAGAGCGTGCTTAAGGAAGTCGACAACGACGCGCTGTCGCTGGCGCTCAAGACCGCGAGCGAAGAACTCAAACAGAAGATCTTCAAGAACATGTCCGAGCGCGCCGCGCAGCTCATCGCCGAAGACATGCAGTACATGGGTCCGGTGCGGGTCAGCGATGTCGAAGGCGCGCAGCAGAAGATCGTCGACATCGTGCGACGCCTCGAAGACGCCGGCGAGATCGTCATCAGTGGCCGCGGCGGTGGAACGGAAATGGTCGTTTAGTGAAGCGTGTGGCGTGATGAGTGCGACGTGAAACCGATGCCGCCAGCATTTTCACGAAACACTCGTCACGCAACACGTATCTGCCTATGCCCGTCATCAAATCACACAGTCCTCACGCTTCTTCGGCCCGTCCGTTCAGCATCGCGGACATTGAAGCGCACGCCCGCGCGATCCTGCTCAAGGCGCAGCGGCAGGCCGAGCAATACCTCGCCGCGGCGCAGGCCGAGGCGGAGGCGATGAAGATCCAGGCCCACGCTGATGGCCTCGTGCAAGGCAAGAAGGACGGCCTCGCACAAGGCAAGGCCGAGGGGACGAAAGTCGGGCAGAAGCAGGCTTTCGACCAGGTTCACACGGAACATCAACAGAAGCTGACCGAAGTGCTTCAGGCCCTCACCGAAGCCTCCACTCAGCTTGAGGCGTCAAGGCAGATGCTCGTCGACCGGGCCGACGCGGAGGTTCTTCCGCTGGCGCTGACGATCGCCCGCAAGGTCACCAAGCGACTCGGCGACCTCGATCCGCGCGTTGTCGAAGCCAACCTGCGTGAAGCGGTGCGATTGGTGACCAACAAGCACAACGTGCGCATCGCGATCAACCCCGAACAGCGCCTGTTGATCGAAGAGTTGATCGTCAAGCTGCAGCACCAGTGGCCACAGATGCAGCACGTGGCGCTGGTCGACGATGCGAACATTTGCTCCGGCGGCTGCCGCATCTCGACGGCGGGCGGGGAGATCGACGCGGATCTTGACGCGCAGCTTGACCGCATCGCCCGCGAACTGGTTCCGGAGAATCAAACGTAGTTCCCTCTCGCGGTACGCCGGGAGAGGAGGTCAGAAGCACCCATGTCCACACTCACCGCTCAACTTGAGGCCATCGAATCGTCAATGTCGTTCGGCATCGCGGGGCAGGTCGTCTCGATCTCCGGGCTGACGATCGAGGCGACCGATCTGCCGCTGCCGGTCGGTTCGCTGTGCCGCATATTCGCCGGCGGGACGGATACGCGCACGCTGCTGGCGGAGGTCATCGGCTTCCAGGGCGAACGAACGCTGCTTATGTCGCTGTCGAACGTCTCCGGCGTTTCGCGCGGCGATCGAATCGAGAACGTCACCTCCGCCCCTCGCCTCTGGTGCAGCGACCAAATGCTCGGCCGCGTGCTGAATGGGCTTGGTGAGCCGATCGACGGTGGGGCGCCGCTGCCGCGCTCGGAGTCGCGCCGCATCGACGGCAAGGCCGTCGCGCCGCTTGAACGGGTCAACATTCGCGAGCCGATCTGCACCAGCGTCCGCGCCATCGACGCCTTGCACACCTGCGGGCGTGGACAGCGCATGGGGATCTTCTCCGGCCCGGGCGTGGGCAAGTCGACGTTGATGAGCCAGATCGCCAAGAACACCGACGCCGACATCAGCGTCATCGCGTTGGTCGGCGAGCGCGGCCGCGAGGTGCAGGAGTTCATCGAAAACTCCATGGGCCCCGGCGGAATGCAGCGGTGCGTTATTATCGTGAGCACGTCCGACGACACGCCGCTGCTCAAGACTCGCGCCGCCAAGGTCGCGTGTACTGTCAGCGAATATTACCGCGATCGTGGCCTCAACGTGCTGCTGATGATGGACTCGCTGACGCGCCTCGCGCAAGCCCAGCGCCAGATCGGCCTGGCCGCCCGCGAGCCCCCGGCCACCAAGGGATTTCCGCCGAGCGTGTTCGCATTGATTCCGGAGATCATGGAGCGCGCCGGCAAGACGGCACACGGCTCGATCACCGGCTTCTACACCGTGCTCGTCGAAGGCGACGACTTCAATGAGCCGATCCCCGACGCGGTGAAAGGCATCTCCGACGGGCACATCTGGCTGAGCCGGGCGCTTGCGCAGAAGGGGCACTTCCCCGCGATCGACGTCGTGCAGTCGATCTCGCGTGTCCGCGGCGACGTCGGCAAGCCCGAGGCCGTCAAGATGGCGCGTCGCGTGATCAGCCTGCTGGCGGTGTACGACGAGATCGCCGACCTGGTCAGCATCGGCGCTTACGTCGCCGGCATCAACCCGGAGCAGGATCTGGCCGTCAATGCGCGGCCCAGAATCATTGAGTTTCTCAAACAGGATTCAAACCAGCCGCTGACGTTTGACGCGGCGATGAAACAACTCGGCGAACTGTGCGGGTGGATCGATCAGATCGAGAAATCGCTGGCCGCCCAGAAAGCGCAGCAACAACAGCAACAGGCGAAGGGTCGGCGGTAGTTTTTGAGGGAGCAGTGACGGATGGCGCGTTTCAATTTTGAACTCGAGGGCGTTTTGCGGCAGCGGACGAACGTCGAACACATTGCGCAGCGTGACTACGCGACCGCGACGCAGGCGATGGTGCAGTTGCAGGATCAGCTTCGCAGGCTCGACGAGGGCGTGCGCGCGGTGGCCGATGACATGCGGGCGCATCACCTGACCGGCGTGCTGGACGTGACGGTAATCGCCTCGCATCGACGCTACGTGGTCGCGATGGAACGGACCGCGATGGATTTGGCCCGGCAGATCGCCGAGGCCCAGGGAAAAGTGCAGAAGGCCCAGCAGAAGCTTGTCGAGGCGGCGCGGCAGCGCAAGACCATCGAGAAGTTGAAGGATAAGCAGTTCGAGCGATGGATTGCCGACCAGTACAAGCGTGAGAACGCCGACCTCGATGAGGCGGGCATGCAGATTGCATTCGAGAATATCGTACAGGCGTCGAAGCGCGACGCTTCGGAGAATTGAGTCAGGCGGATGGTCGCCAAGAGCGAAGGAGCGAAGATTCGCGAAGGGAATTTGGAGAAGAGACAGACGCCTTGGTCGTCGTCTTCGCGACGCTTCGCGCTCTTCGCTCTTCGCGACCATCTGATTTGAAGCCCAAACGAGCCCCATGTGATTAAGAAACTCACCAGTGTCATCGTCGCGGTCCTGGCGCTCAACTTTCTGTTGGCGGCGGGGGGCGTTGGGTATCTCGTGGCTACGAAGAAGCTGGACAAGGCGAAAGTGGCTGCGATTCGGGAGATCATCGTCGGCAAGAGCGACGCCGCCGCGACGCAGCCATCGACGACCCAGCCGACCACCGATGCGCAGGATTCGCCGCCGGACACGCCAATGGTGCGCCTGGAGCGGATGCTGGCAACGGCGTCGGGGCGTCCGGCGAAGGAGCAGGTCGAGGCCTCGCAGGCTGCGTTCGAGCAGTCCGCTGCTGTGCTCGATGCGCGACTGCACGAACTTGAAAACCAGCGCAAGTTGATCGAGCAGGTACGCGCGGAGGCTCAGAAAGAGCGCGAAACCCTCACACAACAGCAGAAGGCCCTCGCGGATCAGCAGCAGGCCCAGACCAAGCTTGCCCAAGACGAGGGCTTCCAAAAGGCACTGACGCTATACAAGTCGATGCCGGCCAAACGGGTGAAAGCGATGTTCGGGTCGCTGGATGACACGACGGTGGTACGGTACTTGCAAGCCATGGAACCACGGCAGGCCGCGAACGTTTTGAAGGAGTTCAAGACGCCGGCCGAGACGGAACGTGCCAAAGCGCTCTTGGAGAAGGTGCGCCAGGCCCAGCAGGCCGCCAAGGCCGACTGATTACCACATGGCAAGCAGCCCGATTGATGTGGCCAATCCCGCGCGCACCGGCGCCGTGAAGGCCGGTAGTTCAAGCCGCGCCGATGCGCTGTTCCGAGAAGCGTCGCGCAATCGTGGCAGTGAGCCGCTGCACCGATTCAAGGCGATGCTCGAGCAGCACAAGCAGTCGAATGAGCCGACTGACGCGGCCCAATCCCAATCATCCGAGAAGACCGACAAACCACGAGACGCCAAGCCGTCGGCGAAGGCCGAACGCAAGCGTGGCGGGTCGCGCGTCGGCGAGGCGGATGACGAGACCGATGTCGAAGGGGAAGCCGCCGCCGCCGAGGATTCAACCGCCGCCGATGCGCCGAATGTGGAGTCGGAAACAGCATCGTCAGAAGACGATCATGCAGGGGCTGAGGCTCCCGAAGCAACGGATGCCAAGCCGAAGGACCAGCAGCACGACGCCGATGGCGTCGATCCTTCGCTTCTGCTGCAGGTGTCAGCCGGCGACACGACGCGCAACGCAGCAGCGAACGCGGTTACGACGGACGCAGCGGGACAATCGAAGAGTTCGGACTCGTCGGTCGCTGCGGCCGGCACCGATGTGACCACGCAAGGCTCGACCGCGCAAGCGACTTCCACCGCCGCCGCGGGGACAGGAAAGGGCACTGAAGGTGCCGCGGGCGAGCAGCAGACGCAGCCAACGGATCTAGCGACCGATGCGCCGAAGTTGGGTGAAGGGGTGAAGAAACCCGAAAAGGCCGAGGGAAATTCGTCGGACGTTTCCCAGATCATCGGCGACGAAAGCGCAGAGCCCCGCGAAGCGGCGACCAAAGGATCTGCTCACGTCACTGCGAAGGACCAAATGCCCGCGGATGTGGCTCAGGTCCTGCCGCAACCCGCGCACGCGAAGACTGAATCGTTGCCGCCGACGTCAATGCCGACGACGCCCGTCACGGCTGAACAGCGATTCGCCGAGGATAACCACGACACGATCGTGACTTCGATCCGGGGCGAACTTGCCAAGGGTGGCTCGGTGCAGCTCCGGCTCGATCCGCCGTCGCTTGGAAAGATCGACGTGCGGGTAACGGTCGACGCGCAAGGCGTGATGAGCGCGTCGATGCAGACGAACAACGAAGAGGCGACGCGGCTGCTGAGCCATAGTCTCGCACAGCTCAAGACGTCGCTCGAATCGGCCGGCGTCAGCGTCGACCGCATTCAGGTGAAACAGGCGCCGGCGAATGAGTCATCGTCACAGAATCAGCAGCAGCGCGACGGCGATCGCCAGCAGCAGGGTTACCAGGACCATTCAGCACGCCAGGAGCAGCAACGCCGTGAAATGCTGCAGCGCATGTGGCGCAAGCTCGGTATGGGCTTCGATGACCTCGATCTCGTCGCATAACAAGAAAGCCAGGACATGAACGTCAACACCAACAACTACAGCAACACCGCAACCGGCACCCAGTCGAAAAAGAACGGCTTTGACCTCAAGGCCGAGGACTTCATCAAGATGATGGTGACGCAACTGCAGAACCAGGATCCGATGGAGCCTGCGAAGAACGAGCAGTTGCTCGCGCAGATGTCGCAGATTGGGCAGTTGCAGTCGTCAACGCAACTGCAGGCATCGCTCGGGAAAATCACATTGCAGAACAGCCTGTCGGCCGCCGGTGGGATGATCGGCAAGATGGTGTCCGGCAAGGACACCCAGGGTGCCGACCTCAACGGCATCGTCACCAGTGTGAAGGTAGCGGACGGGCAGATCTCGCTGGAACTCGATAACGGCAACAACATGAAGATGGAAAACGTGCTCGGCATCACCACCGCGCCCACAGCGCCGACCGCGCCCGCGGCGGCGGCGTGACGTGAGCGCGGCCAATTCAGCGACGATTATCGAATACGAGGCGTCGTCACCATCGCCTGTCGCGCCGGTGGCGCTGATCAGCGCCGCCTGGCGTCGATGGGCCGTCGCGCTCGTGTGTGTCGGTTTGCTCATCCGCCTGGCGATTGCCGCCACCACCATCGGCACCAACGATACGCTCACGTGGGAACGCTTCGGCAAGCGCATCTGCGCTGACGGCTTCGCCGAAAGCTACAAGCGTGACTACGACCTGAATCACCCGCCGCTGCCCGCGCTGTGGGCGGCGGCCTCTTATGCGCTGTCGCACGCGCAAACGCCGACGTTCGCATTCCTGATGCGCCTGCCCGCGATCGGGGCTGACGTGCTCTCGTGCGTGCTGCTGTGGCGAATCGGCGTCCGGCGATTCGGCAGCGGACGCACCGCGCTCGCGCTGCTGGCCGCCGTCGCGTTCAATCCGGCACTGATCCTCATCGGCGCATATCACGGCAACACCGACAACGCCTACGCGGCGTTGGCGCTGCTGGCATTCGTTATGGCGTCGCATCAGCGGCCGTGGCTTGCCGGGCTGGCGCTGGGCGCGGCGATGAACGTCAAGATCATTCCGATGCTGCTGATGCCCGCGCTGCTGAGCACGTCGCGCCGGACGTCCGATGCGGTGAAGATGCTCATCGGCTTCGCGCTGCCGCTGCTGCTGTTCGTCTGGCCGACGATCGCGACGGACGGCGTCTTTTTGAAGCGGCTGTTTCTGTATAAGTCGAACCCGGAAAACTGGGGCATCCTGCTGCTGATCCGCATGACGCAGAAGATCGGCGTCGATCCGCAAACGGTGTCGCAGGTGGCGTGGCGATTCTTCGACAGCGCCGGCAAGTGGATCATGCTTACCGCACTCCTGGCGGCCGCCGCCTGGAGCATGCGACGGCGTGCGAAAGCGGAAGTGGCGGGGGCGCTGGCCGCGTGCCTGTACCTGGTTTTTGCGCCCGGCTTCGGCGTGCAGTACCTGGCGTTGCCGGCCGTCCTGCTGCTGGCCGCGAGCCTTCGCGCCGGCGTCTGGTTCGCCGCGCTGGGCGGGGTGTTTCTCTTCTCGACCTACTACATGTTTCTGAACCACGGCAGGCAGTTGACGTCGATATTCACCACCCAGATTTTTTCGCCGCCGTGCTATCTCGGGCTGATGCCCTGGGCGATCATGCTGATTTTCGTGATCGTGACGATGACCGCCCGTCGCCCGAAAATTCTCTGATTTTTCCGCCGCTTTTTGATCTCGGCGGCGGTAAAAATGAGGATGCGCCAATACGCGCGCACTCTGGTTTCTTGCTGCCGCTTGGAGCATGCCGGAGAGCTCATTGAAAACCGAATATCGCCCGGATTCCCGGCCGGAGTTGTAGGGCGAATGTATCAAATGTAGCGCGCGTGCATTTCGCGTGCATCTGCTACATCAACACGCAACCATCGGCCCGGCCAAGAGTTCGGCCGCTGCGCCCGGTGTACACGATGTGACACCCGTGCACTGATGCGACATCTCAGTGCGACCAGGCAATGCCGCTCAGTTTCTCATACGCCTCAATGTAGCGATTCCGCGTGCCGGTGATGACGTGATCGGGCAGCGCGGGCGCAGGCGGCGTTTTGTCCCAGGGCTGGCCTTCGAGCCAGTTGCGAACGAATTGCTTGTCGAAACTCGGCTGGTCGCGCCCCGGCTTGTACAGCTCGGCGGGCCAGAAGCGAGAGCTGTCGGGCGTAAGGATTTCGTCGATCAGGATCAGGCGGCCGTCAGGGAGAATGCCGAACTCGAACTTGGTGTCGGCAATGATGACGCCGCACTGCAGCGCGTAGTCGGCGCAGGTGCGGTAAATCGACAGCGTCAGCTCGCGCAGTCGATCGGCCAGCGCCGGGTCGATGTCACGCTGCATCTGATCGAACGTGATGTTCTCGTCGTGACCGGTCTCGGCCTTGCTGGCGGGCGTGAAGATCGGCTCGGGGAGGCGGTCGCATTGCTTGAGGCCAGGGGGTAGACGCACGCCGCA
The DNA here is from genome assembly GCA_038224615.1 of Tepidisphaerales bacterium. GTDB lineage: Bacteria > Planctomycetota > Phycisphaerae > Tepidisphaerales > Tepidisphaeraceae > JBBRFH01. The sequence goes on along the minus strand of JBBRFH010000003.1, from coordinate 18,604 downwards.
GACGCTGCGTGACCGCTGGTATTCCTTCCATCCCGAGCCGGCGAGGTATCCGCGTGCGACGCATTCGATTGGCACGACGCGCGACTTCCTCACCAGCACCGACCGGCCCAGGAGCTGGTCGCCGAAGCTCCTCACGGCTTGCGGAAAGTTGGTGACGTCCGTCGCGACAAGATGATTCGGAATCAGATCGGTCGTCCGGGCGAACCAGAAATTACTGAGCTGCGTGAGGAGCGCGCCTTTCTCGGGGATGCCGTTGGGCATCACGCAGTCGAAGGCGCTGATGCGATCGGTCGCGACAATTAGCAGGTGATCGTCACCGAGGTCGTACACGTCGCGCACTTTGCCCTGGCGGCGAGGGAAGGGGAGATTCGTTTCGAGGATGGTGGAAAGATCGCTCATAGTTGTGCGGGTCGCGCGTGGTGGGCCTGATTACGCATCAGCTTGAAGGAGGCGAGAACGGCGAAGAACCCGATGGAGGTTGTCATCACGATCGGCGACAGCCGCATGCCCGTGGCTGTCATCCCGATGACGGGGCGCGCGGTCAACAGGACGGTGAGGGTGAGTAGTCCAACCAACAGCGGCCGTTTGAGCCACATCGAGTACGCGATGGTGAAAAGAAAGAAAAGCAGCATCGCCACCAGCGTCTGCCGGTTGATCATCGCGGCGACGACGAGTCCGAACGCGAACAGCGCCAATGCGATGGGAACGACGCGCGACAACGTCACGGCGCCGCTGGCGATCGGCCGGTGCCGCCGGAGTGGGTGTTGCTGGCCGAGATCGATCTCGAGCAGATCTTCGACGATGCAACCCGCCGACGCAACCGCCGACATCGCAAAGCCAGCCATAATCGCATTCGTCAGCACGGTTCTGCTCGACCCCTGGTGGTCCATCAGCACGGGCAGGAAGACGAGGAGATTCACGAGCCACTGGCTCGGCCGAAGTACGCGCAGCAGGTCGGCCGGCGAATCATTGTGCGCCGGCGCAAGGCGATGGACGTGCGATGGGTCGGTTTTGACGACGTTCAGTTTTCGTCCGCCCACCCAGCCGGCGATCGCACTGCCTTCAAAAACGACGACGTCGGCATGGGAATCGCCCAGGTATTCAAACGGCTGTCCGCCGGCGTCGGCGATAATCTTCTCGAGCTTGTGCTTGCTGATCAGGTTGACGCCCTCACGTTCGGTCGCGAAGACGGCGTCGAACAGGCCGAGGTGCTTTGCCACCGCCTCCGCATATTTACGGGTCGAGCCGGTCGCCAGGACCACGCGACGTCCATCGGCCCGGGCGCGTTGCACGTAATCGATCACTTCCGGGCGGTACGGAAGATGGACGGGATCGAGATCCACGCCGTGCGCGATGATCGCTTTGGCCTTGAGTCGATCGGTCCGGAACGCGATCGCCGACCGAATCGCCGCCAGCGGGCTGCGGCGCAGGAGCATCAGCCACGCCTGCTGAAGCGTGTCGCTGCGAATCAGCGTGCCGTCGAGGTCGACGTACAGCGGGTGTTTCGTGGGTTGCGGGCTGATGGTGGGAAAGATAATCGATCGTGGATAGGTGGCAACGTTGTCGCCGGGCATTGCGGATCGTTTGTCGGCGGGCGATTGGTCGCTAAGATTGCCGCCGCAGCTTTATGGCCCTCAAGTTTGAAATCTATCAGGACGGCGAGCGCGTGCGGCAGTACACGCCGGTGAACGCTATGGCCGTCGGTCCCGAAAGCGTCCCATGGACGGGGCAGATCACATTTCGTGACGAACATCTGGTCGTGTCGCGGGCCGACGAGCACGCCAGCGCGCTCTCGCTCCTGTGGGATCTGGGCAGCCGTGGCGCCTACCAGATGGAGACGACGCGACTTCCGCCACGGACCAAGCCGTACATCCTCAATGTCGAGCTGGCGCGCTTCCGCCTGATGAAGATCGTGCAGAAGCAGGAGGACTGGAATCTTTTCGATTTCCCCAAGACCGAAAAATTCCAGCAGATGTTCCGCGAGGCCCAGGGCTTGTTCGCGCAGTCGCTGGCTCACCTCGACGAACCGGCCACCGCTGCAAAGCTGTCGGATAAGTCGATGGACGTGTCGCTCGATCTTGCAGAGGAACTGGCGAAGTTTCACGCGGATTTGCTTCTCAATCGTCGCCGTGCCAGCAACGCGCTGCCGCGGCACGTGTTCGGATGCCGGGTCGACTGGACGATTCAGAACCCCGCGTACCGGGAACGTGTCTGCGAAATGTGCGACTTCGTTGTTCTGCCGATGCCGTGGAAGGTGCTCCAGCCGACCGAGGAAACATTCATCACTCAGCAACTCGATGAGTGGATCGAAGTGCTGGCGCGTAAGCGCGTGCTTATCATCGCGGGCCCGCTCGTCGACCTGTCTGACGACTCGGCACCGGATTGGCTATACATCTGGGAGCACGATTTCGAGACGCTGCGCGACCTGGCCTACGAGTACGTGCGCAAAGTCGTTAGTCGCTACCGCCGAGCCGTGACGGCGTGGAGCGTCGTGGCCGGGCTGCACGCAACGACATCGTTCACGCTTTCGTTCGAGCAGATGATGGAACTGACGCGCGTGCTGATCCAGCAGGTTCGCACCGTCGCCACCAACGCGCGCACCATCGTCACGATCAAGCAGCCCTTCGGCGAATACCACGCCCACCCGCATCCCACCGTACCGCCGATGCTTTATGCGGAGATGGTGGCGCAGGCCGGAATCCAGTTCGATGCGTTCGGTCTGGAGTTCGAGATGGGGGTGCCGCGCCGGACGCAATTCACACGCGACCTGTTCCAGCTCTCGAGCATGCTCGATCGTTTCAGCACCCTGGGCAAGCCACTATTTCTCACCGGCGTAGGCGTGCCCGACCGGATGATCGCCGACCCGTCGGACAAGTCGGACGGCGTGTTGGTCCCCTCAGTCGCGGGTCGCTGGCGCGAGCCGTGGTCGCCGGCGCAGCAGGCAAAGTGGCTCGAGGATTTCAGCCGCATCGCGCTCAGCAAGCCCTATATCGAGAACGTCTGCTGGTCCAATTTCTCGGACATCAATCCCACGATCCCAGGCGGCGGGTTGCTTGACGCGCACCTGCGACCCAAACCGATCTGGACCACAATGCAAACGCTCCGCGAATCGCTGGCCAAACCCGCGAAGAAGGCATAGCGACGCATGTCATGGCGCAAGCAAGCGGTGCATCACCTCGTGTTCTCCGCAAGCCAGCGGCGCGCGTTGGCGTGGGTGCTGGTGTCGCTGGTGGTGGTGTGCGCCGTGGTGTATGTGCGCCGCCCTGTATATGTTTCCGATCCGCCTCCCGCACAAGGGGCGCGATGGTCTGACCTCGCAGATAAGATCGATCCCAACACCGCCGACTGGTCCGAACTCGCGGCGCTTCCGGCGATCGGCGAGAAGCGCGCCAAGGCGATTGTCGCGTACCGCGAAACTGCGTGCGCACGCAATCCGAGTGAAGTTGCGTTTGCCACGCCGAACGACCTGCTCCGTGTCCCCGGGCTTGGCACCGTGCTCGTTGCGCAAATGCGACCGTACCTCGAATTTTCCACCACGCGGCCATCGCACTGATCGTATTTTTGCCGCCGACAACACCGAACAGTGGGCGTACAATCCTCCCATGCCTCAGTTCCAAGTGGTTTCTCCGTATCAACCTCAGGGTGACCAACCCCAAGCTATAGAAGCGCTAACCAACGGCATTCTGTCGGGCCGTCGCTATCAGACGCTGATGGGTGTCACCGGCTCGGGCAAGACGTTCACGATGGCGCACACGATCGCGCGCATCCAGAAGCCCACGCTGATCATCAGCCACAACAAGACCCTCGCTGCCCAGCTTTACGAGGAGATGAAAGACCTGTTTCCGCACAACGCGGTGGGCTACTTTGTCAGCTACTACGACTACTACCAGCCTGAAGCGTACATCCCGCAGCGCGACATCTACATCGAGAAGGACGCGTCACGCAACGACGACCTCGATCGCCTGCGCCTTGCGGCGACCAGCAATTTGGTGAGCCGCGAGGACGTGATCATCGTCGCCAGCGTGTCGTGCATCTTCGGCCTCGGCTCGCCGGAGAACTATAGGAAAAGCGTGGTTCCGATCAGCAAGTCGGTGCCGACCGATCGTGACGACCTCATCCGCGCGTTGCTCGATCTGCAATACCAGCGGAACGATTTCGACTTCAAACGCGGCTGCATCCGCGTCCGCGGCGACGTGATCGAGCTGCGGCCGTCGTATGAGGAGTTCGCGTATCGCATGGAATTCTTCGGTGACGACATCACCAGCATCGACATGATCAACCCGCTGACGGGTGAGATCCTTCAGTCGTTCGACGACATCTTCATCTATCCGGCCGTCCATTACGTCATGCCGGAGGACCGCGTTGCGTCGGCGATTCAGTCGATTCGCGAGGAACTTGATACACAGGTCATGCACCTGCGCAGCCAGGGAAAACTGTTGGAAGCGCAGCGGCTGCTTGCGCGCACGAAGTACGACCTCGAGATGATCGCCGAGACCGGTTTCTGTTCCGGTATCGAGAATTACTCCCGCCACCTTGACGGCCGGCCTGCGGGGATGAAACCGTGGACGCTCATCGACTACTTTCCGAAGGATTACCTGCTGCTCGTCGACGAATCACACGTCACAATCCCGCAGATCGGCGCGATGCACACCGGCGATCGCGTGCGCAAGGAAGTCCTCGTCGAGCACGGCTTCCGTCTGCCCAGCGCGATGGACAACCGCCCGCTCAAGGCCGAAGAGTTTGAGGCAACGTGGAACCAGGTTGTCTTTGTCAGCGCCACCCCCGGCAAGTTCGAGATGGAAAAGACCGGCGGCGAGGTCATCGAGCAGATCATTCGTCCGACCGGTTTGATCGATCCGGTCATCGAGATCCATTCCGCGCAAGGCCAAGTCCCGCACCTGCTGGAACAGGTCAAACTCACCGTCGCTCGAGGCGAACGCGTGCTTGTCACGACGCTGACCAAGCGATTGGCCGAGGACTTGTCGGCGTACATTCAGGAGGCTGGCTTCAAGTGCCGGTATCTTCACAGCGAGATTCAGACGATCGAGCGTGTGGAGATCCTCACCGACCTGCGCAAGGGTGCGTTCGACGTGCTGATCGGCATCAACCTTCTGCGAGAGGGACTCGACCTTCCGGAAGTCGCACTGGTTGGCATTCTCGACGCCGACAAGGCGGGCTTCCTTCGTAGCGAGACATCGCTGATCCAGACAATCGGGCGCGCGGCGCGCAATTTGAACTCGAAGGTCTTCCTGTATGCCGACACGGTCACGCCGGCGATGAAGAACGCGATGGACGAGACCGAGCGTCGCCGCGCCGTCCAGACCGAGTACAACATCAAGCACGGCATCACACCTGTCAGCATCACGAAGGCGATTCGTTCGTCGCTTGAGTCCGAGGTGAAGGCCCGCAAAACCGCCGCCGACGCACTGGGCACGGGTCTGCCGGAATTGGATCAGACGGAGATCATCACGATGTTGGAGCAGGAGATGCTTGAGGCGGCCCAAAACCTCGAATTTGAACGCGCCGCTCAAATGCGCGACAAGATCAACCAGTTGAAAGGAACACCCATCATCTCCAGCGGCAATGGCCCGCTGGTTGAAGAGGGCTCGCACCTTTGGCAGCCCAAGAGCAAGGGCGCGCAGAAGGGCAAGAAGTCGCGGTCATCGGCACACTGAATGTCGGTGGTACAATTCAAAGATCATGCATCCGTTCCCGCCCATTGATTCGTTCAAAGAGCTTATCCGCCTTGCCCGCGCGGAGGATCTCGGTCCGCACCAGGACGATTGCACCTCGCGACTATCGATCGCGGATGATGTGATCGGCGTCGGCACGCTGCTTCAGAAGGAAGCCGGCGTCGTCTGCGGATTGCCGCTGGTGGAGCACGTCTGCCGCGCGTACGACGAGCGGCTGCGGGTGGAGATGATTCCGGGCTTCCACATGGAGCTCATCGAAGCCCGCTACAGCGATCAGAAAACGACGCCGCTGCTGGGCATCCGCGGGCCTATGCGCTCGCTGCTGGCAGCGGAGCGGGTGATGCTCAACTTCGTGCAGCACATGTCCGGCGTGGCGACGCAGACGCACCGCATCGTAAAGCGCATCGAGGGCACCGGCGCTACGCTCGTCGATACCCGCAAGACGATGCCCGGCTTCCGGTCCCTCGACAAGTACGCCGTTCTCTGCGGCGGGGGGGCCAATCATCGCGTCGGGCTCTACGACATGGTGCTCATCAAGGACAACCACCTCGCCGCCTATCCGGCGCGCCAACTGGCAGCGGCGCTGACGCAGATCGTGCAGAAGTCGCGCGCCGAAGCGCCGCAGCGAAAGATCGAAGTCGAGGTCGACACGCTGGAGCAGATGCGCGAGGTACTGAAGGTCGATGGGATCGACTACGTGCTGCTCGACAACATGGATTGCCCCACGATGCAGCACGCCGTCTCTCTGCGCGACGCGGCGGGGCGGAAGGGGCGCGTCCAGCTTGAGGCCTCCGGAGGCGTGACGCTGGAGACGGTGCGGTCGATCGCACTGACCGGCGTTGAGCGCGTCAGCGTCGGTGCCATCACGCATTCGCCTCCGGCCCTGGATATCGGACTCGACCTCGAATTGCAGTAATCGTTGCCCGCGTTTGCCTCTCATCCGTTTGAATCATAGGAACTAGCCTGTACGCATCACACGCGTGTGCGGTGCGTGAGACAATAGTTTGGGATCCACGACAAAGGCTAAGCCGTCGCAAGGCGGCGCCGGGGAACAACGGTTCAGGCCCGGCTTATCGGTCGCTCACGCGGTCTCCGCGAGTACGGCCGGTAATGCGCAAAGCCGCGATCCTGCTCTTTTGGGCAGGATCGAGCGGTTGCCGAATGGGTGCCTACGCTCAGCAGTACGTGGCGTCGTGCGTGCGAACGCATGTTGCCTCCCGTCTGGCTTGCGAAGCACTTCTGCAGTCTGGCTCTCCCGATAGCGATGGGTTGATAGGTCGGTTTTGCAGTGCCTTAAGTTGAGCGCCCCGCGCGCCGATTTAATACACGGCGGAGTGTTCCAGGCATCGCGACACTCCCCTCGCCGACCGTAAGCCGCAGGACCAAGCCCTAAGGGCGCAAAAGCCCTGCGAATCGAAAGGAGGCGAGTTGGCAGTCGCTGCAACGATCGCATACGCGATTGTTGCAGCACAAATCGGAGGAACTGTACGGACCGAGATCCGTGGGTTTCTCTGAGGGGTTGTTCGTCTGGACCAGTTTGCCGCGGCGGGTGTTCCGCCCGGCTGAGCCTGCAGAAGGCTTCGCAGAATAGTCGGTGTGCCGGCACGAGCGCAGTAGGCGCCGTGAGGCACGCCAAGTCGATCGCCGGTCGCCACCCAAGTGGTGTGCGCCGAGTCGACCCAATCCGGGAGTCAGTGTTATGCAATCGCTTCGCACCCGCCGTTCTTCGAAGGGCTTTACGCTCGTCGAAATTCTGATCGTCGTCATCATCCTCGGCATCCTTGCCGCGATCGTGATCCCGCAGTTCACGAACGCCTCACAGGACGCCCGCAAGAGCTCGCTCACCAGCCAGCTCCAGACTATCCGCTCGCAGACGGAGCTGTACAAGCTCCAGCACCTGGACGAGCTCCCGCCGTCGCTGATCGTCGATGGCACAGACCAGTGGGCGGAGATGGTCAAGAAGACCAACGAGGCCCACCTCGACACCGCCACGGACATGACCACCGTCCGCTTCGGCCCGTACCTCCAGGCGGCACCCGCTAACCCGTTGAACGGGCTGACCAAGGTGGGGCTCGTCAGCACTGACGTCACGCTCGGCGGCGCCTCAGGCGCGACCGACTGTGGTTGGGTGCTCAACACGGACAATGGCAAGGTGTGGGCGACCGCCAAGAACCCGGCCGTCGTCTACAACGAAGCCAACTCGGCTGACCCGGCCAACACGGCCGAAGCCAGTGGCTGATCGATCGGATCACACAACCCGTGACCGGCGGGCTAATCACCCGCCGGTCGCACTGATCGAGATCTCGGCCTGACGACGTGCCGCAAACGCATCCAGATGCGGCAGGATGACGTCGACCGGGAAGAGACCTGCGAGGGAAACATGACCCGCAACCGCCAGGCGAATTTTTACCGCCTCCACACGCCCGCGCGAGATATTGCTCGCAGCGTACGGCAGCAGCGGTGCGCGATGACGGGCACATGCCGGGCCTTCACACTGATCGAAATCCTCATCGTCGTTGTCATTCTGGGCATCCTCGCCGCGCTCGTAGTGCCCCAGTTCAGTAACGCCTCTCATTTGGCGCGCGAGAACGCACTCAAGGACGACCTTCGGTATCTGCGCACGCAGATTGGCGTCTATAAGGCACAGCACGAGGACATCGCGCCCGGCTATCCGGACGGTGACTCGACGCAGTCACCGGAGGCGGACTGGTTCGTTAAGCACCTCACTGGCTACAGCAACAAGCAGGGTGCCTACAGCGCTTCGCCGAGCCCGGACTATCCCTTCGGGCCGTACCTGACGCGACTGCCCGCGAATCCGATCAACTCTCGAGAAGGTATCTGGGTTTACACGGGCGGAAGCGACATGCCCGTCCCGGACGCAAGCGTCGATGCCGGGTGGATCTATAATCCCGGCGCTCAACAGATCATCGCCAACCTGCCGGGGAACGACGGCAACGGGGTTCCCTATGCCGACTATTAGCCCCCCCAACGCGCCCGGCATCGGGCGAACGCATTTGCGGAGTGGGTTCACATTGATCGAGGCGATGGCCGCCTCGGTCGTGTTGGCGTTTTGTGTCGTGGCGATCTCTGCTGCCGTGACCGCATCGAATCAGGCTGGGGAAGCCGTCGACAGTTCGGCCGCCGCCATGGGCGTTGCGCGGGCCGATATGGAAACGCTCGCCTCGCAGCCCCTGAGCACGCTCGCGACAGGAAGTGGCGGAACCACGCAGACGATCGATCTAACACATTACGACGCCGCCGACGCGCCCGGCGGTCAAGCCGACGCGAGCGCCACAGTGTCATTCATTTCGCGGTCGGCACTCCAGGGCGCCCGCGATATCGCCGTGGTGAAAGTGAAGGCCACGATGCACGATGGGCAGGTTTCCACGCTCTACCGCATTGTGACGACCGAGGGCAACGGCCAATGACGCGCCCACCTCTCCATGTTCGACACCAGCGCGGATTCACGCTCATCGAACTGTGCATCGGCATGATGGTCACCGGATTCGTCGCCACCGTGCTGGCCGGGTTCACGGCCACGATGTCGCATCAGTGGCGGCATGCCGAAACGCAGCAACACCTTGACGTGACGTCGCAGCAGGGATGTCGAATCCTTCGACCGATCGTGCAATCGGCACGCGCGGTGGGGCACGTCTTTGCGAGTCCCTCGCCCGCCGTCTTCCTTTGGCAAAACGATGACCTCGATCGCAGCAACGTCGCGCAGTTCGGTGAGATGACACTCATCGAATACGACTCGGCCACGGAGACGATCTCCTTCTACCAGCCCGATCCCGACTTTGGTCTTGCTGGCGATTCGATGGCGTGCAAGGCCGTCACCCCCGCCGAGATGGCCAACTACACGGTCGTGCAGCTATTTAAGTCGCAGGCGTGGCTCAAGCCGACACGCGTGATCCTGGGACCGGGAACCACCCAGACCGACCACGCGGCCCTTACGCGCGTCACCGCCTGCACCTTCGGCACACCGGCCGGCTCGGGCGCAACGGGTGAGTTGCCCGTCATCGCGTTTGATGCGACGTTAGAGCGTGGCGATCAAGCGCTGGCCGTCCACGACCGCTTCGCGGTTCGTGTGCCGACGGTGCCGACGGTCGTCAGCACCAACACGGTCACGGGAAACTAGACAATGACGCGAAGCAACGGCTCAAGGCCGGCGACTCGATCCATCCGTCATCGCGGTATCGCGATGATGATGGTGATGATCGTCATCGGCGCCGCCGGCGTACTTGCCTTCGGTATGGCCGCGGCGAGCACGATGCGCACGCGCGTGGCCCAGTCAGCGGCGTCGCGGCAGCAGGCACAGTACCTCGCCGAATCCGGGCTGAACCTTTCGATCTACTACCTCAAGCATCCAAAAGCTTCCCCCGTCGGTGTAGGCTTCGGCGAGAATGGAAATGTACACTATCGCGGCGAGCCGTCGATCACGGTCAATGGCGTTCCCGGCACGATCGCAACCGTCGTTACCAATCCCGCCAACGGCGATTTCAGTATTACCTCCACCGGCACCTTCGACGGCCAAACTGCAACTGCCACGGCCAAGGTCACGCTGAAGAAGTCCAAGCTCCTGACGTATGCCGCGTACATGGCGGGGACAGTAAAGCCAAGTAATCGGACGATCATCACCGGCGGTCTGATTACCAATGGCTCGCTGCAGCAGACTGTTGCCGGCCAGGTCACCGGGCTGATCAGTACGCTCACCTCGGGGAGCAGTTCCGACGTCGCCAGTACCGATTTCGATTACCCTGTGTCCCTTCTGCATTACCTGCCGACGTACTACTACAAGGGGCGCGAATACACCGCCAAAGTCGTCAGCAGCCCCGACTGGAACGGCGGCGCGATGAGCGATGTCAGCAGCAGTAATCCCCTAAACATCTGGTATTTCAGGCACGGCGTAAAGATTAAATCGACCGCGACGATTACCGGAACGATCGTCGTACCCGCCGGCACGGACCTTGAGATTGACGCGAACCTGACCGCTGCGCCCAAAGGCGCGTTCCCTTCGCTGGTGGTGCCTGACAATGTCGTGTTGACGCGTGACTTTCTCAACGTCACGGTCAACGGCATCGCGTACATCGGGAACCAGGTCAAGGTGAACGGCACGCTGGGGTTCTTCTCAACCCTTAATTTCAACGGCTCGTTGATGTCGCCACGATCCGGGTTTCCATTCAGCACAAGCTATAAGGGCGCAATTAACCTGACCTACAGCCAGCCGAAAGCTAAAATGGAGGCGTTCGCCGACGAAATGGAGGCGATCGACTCCGTCATTGTGACGTCCTGGGAAACCGATAACGCGAGGCTGCAATGAATACCAACCGTCTGCTCTCTGTCGTGATCGTGCTTCAGATCCTGATCCTTTCCAGCCTGTGGCTTGGGCACTCGCTGCCGGCTGCCGAGGCGCAAATCCCTGACCCGGGCGCCCAGCGCAAGGAGCAGGTTGACGAGCTCAAGGCGCTCAATATCAGGCTCGAGAAGCTGACCGAGTTTCTTGCCAGCGGCAAGCTTCAGGTGGTCGTCCAGAAGGCCGATCAGAAGTAAGTCGTATCCGCGCAAGCGAGATCGAACGATGCTGTAATGATCGCGCTGCCCTTTGCCGTCGAGGCGCGGTGCCGCGCGGTCGTGCGCGGGCGGTGGTCGTGCAGCAGGAGTTGAAGCGTCATGCGCGGATATCGCTCGATCGGTTTCACGCTGGTGGAGATCCTGATGGTCGTTGTGATCCTCGGGATCATCGCGGCCATCATCATCCCGCAACTCGGCTCGCGCGACGACCTCAAACTTGCCGCCGCCGCACGCGGGATGATTGCCGACCTTTCGTACGCGCAGAGCCAGGCGATCGCCACACAAACGAGGCAGTTCGTCGTTTTTGGACAGACGCAGTATTCGCTGAAGAAGCAGAGCGGATCGGCGCTTCAGCTCATCTCGCATCCGGTCAATCCTGGCACATTCGTCGTCGACTACACCAGCGGGACACTCTCGGGCATCATCATCTCCGAGTGCGATTTCGCCGGCCAGGCGACAATCGGCTTCGACGAGCTGGGTTCGCCGATGGCCTATAACACTGCGACGAACACGATTTCCACACTTACCAGCGCCGGGACGATTCGCATCCAAAGCGGCGACCTTTCTTTGACGATCAGTATTGAGCCGTACACAGGTGAGATGTCGGTCAGCAGCGCATCGGGCGCCAGCAGCAGCGGCAGTTGAGGTAACGAACGATGATTTTCCTTCGCCGAGCCGAATACCAGCCCATCGCGGCAGATCTCGGCTACGACAGCATCAAACTGCTGCAACTGCACGAGCGAGGCGGCTCGCTGTCGGTGCTGGCGATGCACCAACAGTCGCGTTCGCCCGAGGCCGCGTCCGACGCGTCCGCCTCGTCCGTCTCCGCGGCAGTTCGGATGTTGCCGGCGATGCTGCAGTCCAATGGCTTTCGCGGACGGCAGGTCGTGGTGACGCTGCCGCGCGAGTACGTGCAGATCAAGACGCTCCGCCTGCCGATGCTTAGCGACACCGAACTCGACACCGCCATTGAATTCGAGGCCGCCGCGTTGTTCAAGGCCGGCCCTGACACGCTCACCATCCGCTTCATTCCTGCCGGCGAGGTCAAGCAGGGCAATGAATCGCGGCTCGAGGTAATCGTCCTCGCGGTCGAGACGGCCAAGATCGAATCGCTGCTTGAGGACTTCAACGCCGCCGGACTCATCGTCGATGCGATCGATTTCGAGCCGGCGAGTCTCTACCGTGGCGTCGAACGTTTCGTTCGCCGGAAGGATGACGAAAGTGAAGTGAACGTCCTGGTGGACGTCGGCGGCCGGCAGAGCACTGTCGTGATCGGGCGCGGGCGCGATGCAACCTTCGTCAAATCGATAGACATCGGCGCCCGTCATTTCAACGAGCACGTCGCCCGCAAGCTTAGTCTGAGTATTGACGAGGCACGGAGCCTGCGCAGGCGGTTTGCGGGCACCGACATGCGAGACCCGACGGTCGGCGCGAACGACCCGGTGCGGCAGATGATCCTCGACGTCACGCGCAACGCGATGACAGAACTCGCGCGTGAAGTCTCGCTCTGCCTGCGTTACTACTCGGTCACCTTTCGCGGTCAGCGGCCGGCCAAGGTGCGGCTGCTCGGCGGCGAGGCGAATGACGTGACGCTCCAGAGTGCGATGTCGTCCTCGTTGACGGTACCGGTCGAGATTTACGAGCCGTTCAACGGCGTGCAGATGTCAAGCGCGCAGCGGGCCGCCTATCCGGGACCGCTCAGCGAGTGGGGCGTCGCTTTCGGGTGTGCGTTGCGACGCGTGAAGGGAAACATATGCCGCCGCCCCGACGGCGTGCCTGTCCTCGGCCGACGCCGCACGGACGGATCGGTCGTCGAGGTCGTCGATCTGGCGACCGCCATCAGTAACGCCGGCGTGAAGGAAGTCCCGGCCCCCGACGCGACGCGCGTCGCGGGCGCTTCCGCTCGGGAGGTGGCCCGTGCGTGAGCTCGAATTCGTGCCCGCCTGGTACGCAGCCGTCCAGCGCCGCAAGCGGCTTCTGAAGCTGCAGCTTTGGGTCACGGTCGTGGTCGCGCTGTCGCTGGCGACGTGGAGCATCGTCAATGCACAAACCGTCGAGCAGGGAATGACCGTCCTGGACACGCGGCGGGCCCAGTTACAGGTGTCGAGTAACCGGGTTCACGAGCGTGCGATGCAGCAGCAGCTCCGCGAGCAACTGCAGACGCAGGACCGCGTCGAGTCGTCGCTGGGACTGAACGTCGAATCCGCGCGGCTGATCACGATGCTCGACAAGGCCATGCCAAAGGTCGTCTCGTTGACAAACCTTTCGGTCGATACGATCGAGCGGGCCCGGCCTGTCGCCACCAAGGAAAAGAATGCTGCGCCGCTTCCGCCCGATCGGCGGATGCAGGTGGAACTCCGTGGCGCGGCGCCGACCACCGCTGACATTGCCGCGCTCTATGAAAACCTGACCAACACCGGCGTGTGCGACGAGCTTCGGCTGAATTACGCGAAGGAACGCGTCGATTCGGGGCACGTGGTTCGCGAATTTGAAATGCAGTTCACGATCAGCCTGAACACCAGCGAGAGGGGCGATCGGTGATCTCACTGCACCAACAGACAAAGTGGGTCGGACACGCGCAATGGGTTATCGCCAGCTTCACGCTGTGTGGGCTCGTGGCGTTTTTCCTCACGTCATATCAGCCGGGCACGGAGTCGCTCGCGGAACTTCGCAAGCAGATCGCGGGGGCCGACCTGCAGATGCAGAAAAACGACGACATGGCCAAGGATCTGCCGGCGATCAAGCGCGATCTTCAGCGTCTGCGCGACCAGATCACCCGCAGCCGGCAATTGCCAAAGAAGCAGGAACTGCCGCAATTTCTCCGCGACGTGACGCAGCTTTCTCAGGCTGCCGGACTGCAGGGATTCCGATATGAGCCGCAGACTCAGAAGAAGCAGGAACTCTGCTACGAACTGCCGATCACGCTCACGTTCCAGGGCAAGTTCCCCGCCGTCGCAAGCTTCCTCCGATCGGCCGAGGAGATGCAGCGATTGACTCGCACACGGCGTCTGGAACTCAAGTGTAAAGACATCAAGAATGGAAATGTCGACGTGGACCTGTCGATGAACATCTACTTTGCGGACGGGCAATGAAGAAGCAACAGTCTAAATCAGCCCTGCCCGTGTGGCTGCCCGAGGCAGTTCGCCAGGACCCGAAGAAGGCGGGCATCCTCGGGGTGCTTGTGCTGGTTCTCGTCATCGCGACGGTGCGCTGGCTCCTGCCCGGGGGCGGGCCTGCCGCGGCAAAGGCGGCGCTGACTCCGCCGCCTACCCCGGCGACGACGGTCAACGCCGCAAGGGGAAGCCGCTCGACGGCCGCTGCGCGCACGGCATCAGGCCCGACTCGCACCTGGCTGAAAACGCCGTTGCAGGACGTCTCGCGTAACCTGTTCGCCATCCGCCACGAATATTTCCCGCAGGCGCAGCGCACGTCCGATAGCGTCGCCAATGGGCCGGGCGCAGCGGGGGGGCCGCCAACATTCTGGGATTCACTACAAAAGTCGCGCGACCAAGCAGCCGATCAAAAGAGAAGACGAGAGATCCTCGTCGAGAACCTGCAGCGGGAAGCCGCCAAGCTTCGCTTGCAGAGCACGGTGATGGGGCCTGAGCCACAGGCGATCATCGGTGGGAGCCTTGTAAGGGAAGGCGACAGCGTTGCCGCGTCGGATGCAGCGAGCATCCAGTTCCGCGTCCTCAAAATTGAGGCGCGGCGTGTGGTCATCGAGCGCGAGGGCATCAAGCTCGAAGTCCGCATGGCGCAATAACCAACGCGATGCCCCGCCCGTTCTCGCCTGCTGCTAACAACAACTGCGCGGCGAGAGCAACCCGCGCTCTCCCGGCGCGGGCGACCGAGGAGTTTTCGTTTATGCACAAGGCTTTCGCATTTGCAGTGGCCGCCGTCCTTCTGGCCACTCCGTCCGTTTATAGCGATCAGGACAATTCAACAAATCCTGCCGGTCCCGCGTCCTCGGCAAAGGGGGCGCGATCAATTGATTCGTCACCCGCAGCCGACGCCACCGCGCCCACCGCTCCCAAGGCCGCCGCGCCCGTCCCGGCCGCTGATCCCTTTGCCAACGTCGAGGCGATCCCCGTCCCGGCCGCCGAAGGCAAGACGGTCAAACCTGGAGACGTCAAGTACAACGACACCCAGGGAACCGTCGAGATGCATGTCAATGACGCCAGCATCGTCGAAGTGCTGCGCATGCTCAGCACGCAGTCGCAGAAGAACATCATCGCCAGCAAAGACGTCCGCGGCAGTGTGACGGCGAACCTCTACGGCGTGACCATCAAGGAAGCACTTGAGGCCATCTTGCTTTCCAACGGCTATGCCTTCCGAGAGCAGGGGAACTTCATCTTCGTTTATACCGCCAAGGAGCTGCGCGACATCGAGCGCGCCTCACGCAGCACGAAGACGGAAGTCATCCGCCTGTTCTACACGCCAGCGGCAAACGCGGTGAACATGATCAAGCCGGTGCTGTCGGCCGACGCGCAGGTGTCGTTCACGGCACCGGCGGTCAGCGGCATCAGCAGCGGCACCGGCGATGTCGGTGGCAATTCGCACGCCATTGAAGACATGCTCGTCGTCACCGATTACGCCGAAAACATCGACCTCGTTCGCAAGGTCATCAAGGAGATCGACCGTCGCCCGCAGCAGATCCTGATCGAGGCCACGATCCTTCGCGCCTCCCTCAACGAGGACAACGCGATGGGCGTCGATTTCAACCTGCTGGCCGGCGTGAACTTTGATAACCTGCTCACAAACACGCAAGGCCAGGTCACCGGCGGCAACAGCGCCGCGACCACACCGGGGGCCGGCAGCAGCGGCGCCGGCAGCATCGGCACGGGAAATTCTTTCTCCGGCGCGGTGCCGGGTGGGATGAAGGTTGGCTTCGTCTCAGACAACGTCAGCGTGTTCCTGTCCGCGCTCGAAGGCGTCACCGACACGTCCGTGCTCGCCAATCCGAAAATCCTGGCGCTCAACAAGCAAAAGGGTGAAGTGATCGTCGGCCGCAAGGACGGTTATCTCACGACGACGGTGACCGAGTCGAGCACGGTGCAGACGGTTGAATTCCTTGACACAGGTACCCGCTTGATCTTCCGCCCGTACATCGCCGACGACGGCTTCATCCGCATGGAAATCCATCCGGAAGACAGCTCGGGCGGCCTGACAGGTTCGAACCTTCCGTTCAAGATCACGACCGAAGTGACCAGCAACATCATGGTCAAGGACGGCCATACGGTCTTGATCGGTGGCCTGTTTCGCGAGTCGAACGACACGGGTCGATCGCAGGTGCCAGGGCTGGGCAACATTCCTGTCGCCGGTTACCTGTTCCGAAACCAGCGTGACCGCACGAGCCGCGACGAGATCATCATCTTGCTTACGCCGCACATCATTAAAGATGACAGCGCCTACACCGCCGCAAGCGAGGAGATGCTGAAGGAAAGCGAGCGCCTCCGCGTCGGCATCCGCAAAGGCATGATGCCGTTCGGCCGCCAACGCCTGGCTGAGATGTCGTATGAGGGTGCCCAGCAAGAGATGAAGAAGCCCAACTACGACCCCCAGAAAGTGCTCTGGTATCTCGACTCGGCGACGAACCTTAACCCCACCTTCCGCGACGCCATCGTGGCGAAGGAACGGATCACCGGCGAGATCGTCACTGAGGCCGACAATAGTTCGATGAAGAGTTTCGTCCGCCAGCAGGTGTTGGCCGATCGCGCCAGTGGCCGGACCTACCAGAACCCGGACCGCGCGACCCCGATCACACCGCGCGAGCAACCGTCGACGCGTCCGTCGCCCGCGACCAGCGCCGTGTCGACGTTCACGCCGAATCCGATCGGCCACGATCTGACAACGCAGCCCGCGGCGGCCCCTGTAGTCGCGCCGGTTTCAGAGACGCGGATCGAGCCGCGTGAGGACGAGCCGCTCGTCACCGTTCTACCTGACGAACCGGTCGGAAACTAAGGCACGGAGGCAACCGACCATGAAATCCATTCAACTCAAAATCATTCTTGCGGCCGCAGTGACCGGCCTGCTCTTTGCAGGCGGATGTGCCGGCGATGGCAAAGACGCCCAGGCCACGCAGAAGGAAGTCGCGCAGAAACAGTGGAACGCTGCCCGTGCCGGCGTGATGCATAGCCTGGCGCGTGACCAGTTCCAGACCGGAAGTTGTGACAAGGCCCGTCAGACGTGCGATAGCGCACTCAAGATGGACCCGGAAAATGTGCCGCTGCTGGTGCTGTCTGCACGCATCGCCATTGAGCAGAGCCGTCTTGACGTCGCCGACGAGGCGCTTGGCAAGGCCCGGACTCTGCAGCCCAAGCACGCTGAAGCGCAGTACCTGGCTGGCGTTGTCGCCCAGCGCTGGCAGAAGTATGGCGACGCGCTCGTCTGCTACACGGCCGCTGCCGACGCTCAGCCGGCGGAATTGGCGTACGTGATGGCTCGCGCGGAATCGCTTGTGCTGCTCGACCGCCGGGCCGACGCGCTGGCGATGCTCCGCGAGAAGGTTGCGTACTTCGAGCATTCGTCGGCGCTGCGCGACGCGGTGGGTCAACTGCTGATGCAGGAACGGAAGTTCGACGACGCCGTCGAGATGTTCCGCCAGGCCAGCGTGCTGGCAACCGAGGATACCGGCGTCCGCGAGCGATTGGCACTGGCCTATTTCCAGACCAGAAACTACCGAGACTGTGCTGACACACTCTCACGCCTGGTGCAGAGCGAGCCGTACCTCGCCCGCTCGGACCTGTTCGTCGCGCTGGGAGAATCGCAACTGGCGACGAAGCAGATCGTCGAATCGCGCATGTCGTTCCAGCGCGCGACAGAACTTGATCCGGCATCGGTGCCCGCCTGGATCGGACTGACAAAGTCCGCCCTTACGCTCGGCGACCTCCGCCGTGCGGAGATGGCAGCGTACAAGGCGGTGGCGCTCGCGCCTGAGCGGGCGGACACGCACCTCACGTTCGGCTATGTGCGGATGAAACAGCAGCGATACGATGACGCACTCGCGGCGTTCCAACGCGCCGCCGCTTTGGACCCGAACGATTCGGTCAGCCTCAGCATGATCGGCTATGTCCTGGGCAACCAAGGCAAGAATGATCAGGCAATGACCTATTACGGTAAGGCGCTAAAAGCGAACCCGAAAGACGAACTGGCACTCCAGTTGATGGTCTCCGCGCCGGCGGACTGACGCATAACACCCAGCGCTAACGCTGCGGTACTCCCTGTCAACTGGGCGCCAAACCGTTCCATTTAAGGTGGACTTGCACCCGGTCTTGCTGCAGCACCGTGGTGAGCCCGCAGGGCGAAAGTCGCGGCAGCAGCAGCCGGTTTCGCACACATTT
>JBBRFH010000002.1:0-43964 GCA_038224615.1 Tepidisphaerales bacterium | reverse complement strand
GAGGATCCACGACGGCCTGCAGTCGCCCGGGCACACGACGCTGCTCACGCTCGCGGTCGTGCTGACGATCAGCAATTTCCTCTTCAAGATGGCCGCCGTGCCACTGCACTTTTACGCCGGCGACGTCTACCAGGGCGCCGCCACGCCCGTCACCGCCGCCATCAGTTTCATCCCCAAGCTCGTCGGCACGGTCGCCATCCTCAAGGTGCTGCACGTCGTCGGCGGCGGCACATGGACGTTTGACCCCAAGCTCGTGAAGCTGCTCTGGATCATCGCCGTCCTCACCATGAGCGTCGGCAACGTCCTGGGCCTGCTGCAATACAACGTCAAGCGCGTGCTCGCCTACAGCTCGATCGCCCACAGCGGCTACCTCCTCGTCGGCATTGCCACGGTGATGACGGTGACTTCGCCGGAGGCCCGCGCGCAGGCGCTGGCGGCGATTCTGTTCTACCTGACCGCCTACGGCATCATGAACACCGCCGCCTTCGGCGTGCTGATGCTGATCCCGTCGCGCCGCAACGCCCCCGCCACCACCGCCGAGACCTACGACGACATCGCCGGCGCCGGCCGAACCTCGCCGCTCTTGGGCCTCGCTATGGCGATCGGCTGCCTCAGCCTGATCGGCGTGCCGACCACCGTCGGATTCTTCGGCAAGTTTTATCTGCTTCGCCCTGCCATCCTCAGCGGCGACAGCACGCTGATCTGGCTGGCCGTGCTCACCATGGTGAACGCCACGGTCTCCGCCGCGTACTACCTCAAGATCGTCGGCACGATGTTCGCCCGCACCGACACCACGCCCTTGCCGGTCCTCGAGCCGGCCGTCGCGCGCGAGCGCTCGCTTCCGATCGCCACCGCAGTCACTCTGTCAGTGGTCGCGATCCTCGCGCTGGGCATCATCCTCCCCCTCACCGGCGGCCTGTTCGCCCACAGCGCGACCGCAGCAACCGACCTGCTCGGTCGCTGATCCGGCCGGTTTGCAACCACCCGGATCCCGGCTCCGCCGCGCCCCGCAGTAGTTCACGCAGTGGTTCCACCGCAAGCCTGGCATCACCCCCACCATCTACCACAACGACGGCAAACAGAGTCCGGGGTCAGACCCGAAGCGCTGCCAGCAAGGTGCTCGAACCTGAAACCGTGTATGATCCGCAGCGCATGTCGTCCGCTGCCCCAAAAACCGTGCCTGCAGCGAAAGCGATCGTCACCCTCGCCGCCCGCACGGCGCAACAGCTTGATCGGCTCGACGACGCGCGACGTCGCCTGCTCAGAGGCCTTAAGCCGACACCGCGCGATCCTGAACTCACCGGGCCGCTCGCCGGCCTCAAGCTCACGCCCCGGCAACGGCAGATCCTCAATTGCCTGCTCCGCGGCGACAGCGAGAAGCAGATCGCCCTCAAGCTGCACATCAGCCCGCAAACCGTCCGCACCTACATCAAAAAATTGCACAAGTCGCTCGGTGTTCGCTCGGGCGGCGAACTACTGGCGCGATTCGTGTCGCCGTAATCGCGACTGGAAACCGATCGCGAACCATCGTCGATTGCATTCGTTCCGCCACTCCCGACAATGATCGGCGGTGGAGCTTGGTCAATACGCGATTCCTGCGATCTACACAGTCTGCGGCCCGTTGGCGTGGCTTGTCATCGGCTTTGCCCTGCTCAAAAGCCGGGCCCGGCTGCGCATCCGCCTGTCGCCCCCGCGCGCACCCGACGGGCCGCTGCCGGCGGTGAGCGTGATCGTGCCTTGCCGAAATGAGTCGACGCATATCGCTTCGTGTCTCCGTTCGATCCTCGACCAGAACTACGCCGGCGACCTGCAGGTGATCGCAATCGACGACCGCAGCACCGACAACACCGCCTCGGTCATCGACGCGCTGCGCGACGACTCCGCCGGCCGCCTGCAGACCCTGCACGTGCGCGAAGGCGAGCTGCCCGACGGCTGGCTCGGCAAACCCAACGCGCTGACCCGCGGCGTCGCGATCGCGCGCGGACAGTGGCTCGTCTTCGTCGACTCCGACTGCACCCTCGCGCCCAATGCCGTCATCGAGGCGATCGCCACCGGCGTCGGGCGCCGGTTTGATCTGGTCAGTTTCATTCCCCGCTTCGTTGGCAGCGGGTTCTGGGACGGGCTGATGACTCCGCTGTGCGGCATCGCCACCAGCGCCATGTTCGGCATCATGTACGCCAACAGCGCCATGCTGCCGCGGATCGCATTCGCCTGCGGACAGTTCATCGCCATCCGTCGCGAGGTCTACGACGCCATCGGCGGGCACGCCGCCGTCAAGGACTCTGCCGGTGAGGACGTCGAGATCGCCCGCATCCTCAAGCGCCGCGGCTACCGCCCGCGCCTCGGCTGGGGGCTCGACCTGATCACCACCCGCATGTACAGCGACCTGCGGTCGATCATGCAGGGCTGGAGCCGCAACTTCATCGCCGCCAGCAGGGGACGCCCGTGGCGTGTGCTGGCTGCGGTCAGTTTCCTGTTCGCCGGCGTCTTCAGCGCCATCCCCGCGCTGGTGTTGGGCGATCACCTGCTGCAATCGCTCGGTGTTTCGCACTTGGTGTTGATAACGATGCTTCTCGCCCTCGGCTACCACCAGGCCGCCGCCAGCGCGTGGCGGGCACTGCTCTGGCCGATCAGCATCGTCGTGCTGCTGGCGATCTATGCGCGATCGCTCCTGCTGTGCTACACCCGCCGGCTGACCTGGCGGGGCAGCCCGGTCGAGGTCCGCGCGGCATCGTAGGTCGCGATTGCTGGGATCGCGGACTGCACTTCGCGTCATCCGGCGCATATAAACTCTCCTGTGAACGACATCCACTCCCTCGCCGCACGGTTCAACACGCAGCACGCCCAGTTCGTCGCCGGCAACGGAGAACTGGCGAAGCTGGTCATCGCCCACCCGCTCTGCGCTGGGGAGATTTATCTCCACGGCGCTCATGTCTCGGATTGGCAACCCGCCGGTGCCGAAGCGGTGCTGTGGGTGAGCCCACAATCGAATTACGCCCCCGCCAAAGCGATTCGCGGCGGAGTGCCGATCTGCTTTCCGTGGTTTGGGCCTAAGCCTGCCGACCCCACCGCGCCCGCGCATGGCTTTGTGCGCACGCGTGACTGGAAGCCGATCTCTGTCACCGACGACGACACGGGCGTTCATGTTCATCTCCAGACCCGCAGCGATGCAGGCACGCTCCAGCACTGGGCCGCGGACTTCGTCGCCGACTATCACGTCCACTTTGGCGCGACACTGACGATGCGGCTCGTCGTCACCAACACCGGCGGGCAGCCTGCGACCCTCACCGAGGCGCTGCACACCTACTTCCACGTCAGCGATGTCCGCAACGTCACCGTCACCGGGCTTGCCGACGTCGAGTACATCAGCAAAGTCGAGGGTGGCGTGCGTCTGCGGCAGCAGTCGCCGGTCATCACCTTCGCCAGCGAAACCGACCGCGTGTACGTCAACACCACCGGCACCTGCGTCATCCACGACGAGCATCTCGGCCGGCAAATCGTCGTCGATAAACGCGGCTCGCACTCCACCGTCATCTGGAACCCCGCCGCCAAACGCGCCGGCGAACTATCTGACCTCGGCCAGCCCAACTGGTCCCACTTCGTCTGCATCGAGACCGCCAACGCCCTGGACAACGCCGTGACCATCGCGCCCGGTGCGACGCACGAGATCACCCAGATCGTCAGTCTGAAACCGATCGACAATGCGTAGCATCGTGTTACCTCTCGCGGACCCCAAACCCCTTTTCATCCTGAGCGAAGCGAAGGATCTTCTCGCCACGTCATGGCTTCCACGCTGGTAGTAGATCCTTCGCTTCGCTCAGGATGACAGCGCTCTACAACGCTCGTACAGGAGAACTCTCATGCCCCGCAACATCGCACTCATCACCGGCGCCGGCCGCGGCATCGGGAGGGCTACGGCGATTGAACTGTCGAAGCGCGGGTACGCCTGCGCCTTGCTGGCCCGTTCGATCGACCAGCTCAACGAGACCGCATCGCTATGCGCCCGGAATACGCTGTGTCTGCCGGTCGACGTGCGCGATTCCAGCGCCCTGGTCGATGCGATCGACCGCGCTGCGCGGGAGCTCGGTCCGATCACTGCACTGGTCAACAACGCCGGGCACGCCCCGCGGTTGCCGTTTGCGGAGATGACCGAGGCGATCTTCCGCGAGACGATCGACACGAACCTGACCGCCGCCTTCGTCGCGACGCGGGCGGTGTGGGACGGGATGGTCCGCGCCAATGGCGGCGTGATCGTCAGCGTCTCGTCTGAGTCGGCGCGCGATCCGTTTCCCGGCTTCACCGCCTACGCCGCCGCCAAGGCGGGGATCAACCTGTTCACCCGAGCGCTGGCGAAGGAAGCGAGCGTCCACAACATCCGCGTACACGCCGTCGCGCCCGCGGGCGTCGACACCGCGATGCTCCGCGCGGTCGTGCCGGCGGAGTTGATCCGTCCCGATGAGCTGCTGGTCCCCGAAGACGTCGCCCGCGTGATCTCCCAATGTGTCACCGGCGACCTCTGGTGCAGCAGCGGCGAGACGATCTACGTGCATCGCAAAAGCTGAGCGCGCGACGCGCGGCGAGCACCTCTACCCATGAACATTTTTGCGTGCGGTCAGTAACTTATGCTGATGCCGCGGGATAAAGATTGTTTAATTCAATCTGCCCGGTTTCGAGCGCCGTAATATCGACAATCGTGTGACATATGCACCGTATTTCGGGGCATGTCACGCGTGCATGCATTTCTTGATTGATGGAGTTTCAAATGAGCGATCTGTCACCCGCATTGGCGTCCGCCGCAGAGCGAATGGAAAACATGTCCCGCCGTGGACTGCTCGGCAAGGCAGTGCTGACCGGGATCGCCGCGATGCCGGTGGTCGGCCTGCTCGCGTCCACGAGCCAGGCGGCCGGACGGTACCAGCAGCCGATCGACGCGTCGGCGCGCGAGGCCTTCACCGATATCCGCCTGCACGAGAACGACCACGTCGCGTTCCTCAAGGGCTCGCTGGGCAGCCACGCCCGGCCGAAGCCGAAGCTCAAAGGGCTGAACACGGACAGCTTTGCCAGCTTCGTCACGCTGTCGCGGACGTTCGAGAACGTTGGCGTCGGCGCGTACCTCGGTGCCCTGCCGTACATCAAGAATCCCGACTATGTCGCCGCCGCCGGCTCGATCGCACTCATCGAGGCGCGGCACGCGGGATTCCTCAACGTGTTCAGCGGCAAGGACGTATCGACACAGGCGAAGACAGGCAAGCCCTCGGCGTTCGACAAGCCGCTGACGCTGCAGGAAGTCGTGAACGCCGCCGGCCCGTACATCGCCAGCCTCAACGGCGGGCCGCCCGCGAGCTTCACGCCCGGCGACGACATCTCCATCCTCAATTTCGCGCTCTTATTGGAGTACATCGAAGCCGAGTACTACAACATCAATATCCCGAAATACTTCTGACCCGGAAGCGTGGCCTGGCGACCTGAGCTTTCGCAAAAAGTGTCGGGTCGCCAGGCCCGTGGGCGGGAATAGGGGCATCACTGCGATTTCAACATTCGCATTGCCGCCGCGCGGGTGGGAATCGACGGCTGGGCACCGTAAGCCGTACACGCCAGCGCCCCCGCGGCGTTGGCGAAGCGGATGGCGTCGGCGAAAGGCTTGCCTTCTCCGAGCGCCACCGCCAGACCCGCGGTGAACGAATCACCGGCCGCTGTCGTGTCGACGGGCTTGATCTTGAAGCCCTTCACATGCGTCATCACGTGCGTGCGTTCGTCGGCGTGCAGGGCGCCGCGCTTGCCGAGCTTGAGCACCACGTCGCGCGCCCCGCGCGATAGCAGCGCCCGGCAGACCGCCTGCTCATTGGCGCGGGGCATCCGCAGGATCGTCGCGGCCTCGGTCTCATTCGGGGTGATCAGCGTCGCTTTGTGCAGTGCGTCGGGCAATCGATCGGGGGCAGGCGCGGGGTCGAGAATCGTCCGCACGCCCAGCTTCTTGCAGACGCCGATCGCGTACTTCACCGTCTCGACCGGGATCTCCAGTTGCAGCAGCACCGCCGACGCCTTGCGGATCACCGGGAGCGCGGCGTCGACGTCCTTCTTCGTCACCTTCGCGTTGGCACCGGGCGAAATGACAATCGAATTTTCGCCCTGCGGTTGCACCAGAATCATCGCGGTCCCACTGGCACCGGGCGAGGTCTTGACGAACTTCGTCGACACGCCGCTGCTTTCGAGCCCGCGCCGCAGCACGTCCCCGAACGCGTCCGTGCCGACGCGACCGACCATGTAAGTCTCCCCGCCCAGCCGCGCCGCCGCCACCGCCTGGTTCGCCCCTTTGCCGCCGGGGATCAGGTCCAGCTCGTCGCCGGCGATCGTCTCCCCCGGCTTGGGCACGCGCCCGCAACGGACCACGAGGTCCATGTTGATCGATCCGATGACCACGATGACGGGCTTGGGCACTGATTGCTCCTTGGACGTGCGACGCTGCGGAGACTGCGTGCGCGCAGTTCCGATAACCGCGCTCGATCCCGCGGATCACATTTTTCGCCGAATGATCGAGGAACCCGGCATCAGTCAATCGCGCGGCGCATGCACCGTTTTCAACACGACTTGCGTTCGCTTGAATTCTAGCTGAAATGCCGCACCGGAAAAATCGGAGGATTCGGGGAATCAAGTATTGATCGTCGTCGGTCGATTCCAATGAAGATGCGGCAGCCCGCGTGGGCCTGTGCTGGGCGCTGGATGGCGCGAGGGGCGCAGTCGTACCGGCGGAGATGTACGAGATGGCCGACCATTTTGAATTGCTTCGCGAGGCGATTGATCGAAACACGCCGATCACGTTGTCTCTTCCGTCGGCGGGAATGATGCGGGCGCATCGTTCACGGCTGCTCGCGTTGCGCGACGACGCGATCCTGCTCGAATCGATCGCCGGCCAGGCCGACGCGATCGACGCGATCATCCGGACAGGCGACCCCGTGAAAGTCAGCTTTCGCGCTGACACGCAGAACGTCGAATTCACCACCGCCGTGCTCGAACGACGGCGCGGGCACCGGCTCAACGCGGAGGTCGAGATCGAAGCCCTGCGGGTGGCCCGGCCATCGAATCTCAAGGTGGTGCAGCGCCGCGCGACCTACCGCGTCGCGATCACGCCCGACACCGAGGTGACGTTCAAATGTTGGCGTATCGGCGAGCAGTACGACATCTTGACCGCCGAGACACCACCCAACGCCACGATGATGATGATCGTCGTCCGCGACCTGAGCGCCGGCGGCATGGGCGGCCTGTGGAAGCGCCGCATGAGTGAGCCGGTGTCGCTGGTCGCCAATCAGCGCCTGCGCATTGAGATCAGCAGCGGCGGCAACACCGTAACGCTCGACGCGCGGGTCCGCTTCCTCGACGACGTCCCCGCCCCCGACACCAGCCGCATCGGCATTCAGTTCACGATCCATCCCGCCAGCCTCGCCGACCGTCAGAAGACGACGCTGCTTGGCAAATTGATCGGCGACCTTCAGCGGGCCGAACTGCGGCGGATGAAGCTGGCGCGCTGAAGGCGCGCTGCGACATGATCCACAACACTATCAGGCTGTACCAGGTGGCGCACACAGAGCAGTAGCTCACGCCGGGCGTTTCG
Organism: Tepidisphaerales bacterium; assembly: GCA_038224615.1. Taxonomy (GTDB): domain Bacteria; phylum Planctomycetota; class Phycisphaerae; order Tepidisphaerales; family Tepidisphaeraceae; genus JBBRFH01. The sequence goes on along the minus strand of JBBRFH010000002.1, from coordinate 36,355 downwards.
ACGCTTGTCTTGTCATCCTGAACGCACTGACGGATCGACTCGCCGTAGCCGGTAGAGCCTTCACGTCGTTCAGAATGACAAGGCGCGTGGGGATCAAAACCCCTTGGACGCAATCTCCACGCTCTTCAGCAGCGCCATCGCCTTGTTGAGCGATTCTTCGTATTCGCTGCTGGGCACCGAGTCGGCGACAACGCCAGCGCCGGCCTGGACGTCGAATTGGCCGTTGCGGTAGACGATCGTTCGCAGCGCGATGCAGGTGTCGGTATTGCCGGCGAAGTCGACGTAGCCGACCGCGCCGCCGTACGGGCCGCGACGCGTGGGTTCGACTTCGTCGATGATCTGCATGGCGCGGATCTTGGGAGCGCCGCTGACGGTGCCGACGGGCAGACTGACGCGCAGCGCGTCGTAGGCGGTGTATTGCTTGTCGAGCGTGCCGGTGACGTTGCTGCTGATGTGCATGACGTGGCTGTAGCGTTCGATGACCATGCACTCATCGACTTTGACGCTGCCGATCTCGCAAACCCGGCCGATGTCGTTGCGGTGGAGATCGACGAGCATAATGTGCTCGGCGCGCTCCTTCGGGTCGGCGAGCAGCTCGGCCTCAAGCGCCTTGTCCTCGGCATCCGTCTTGCCGCGGCGGCGCGTGCCGGCAAGGGGGCGGGTCGTCACCTTGCGGTCGTGGACGCTCACCAGCACCTCCGGCGAGCTGCCGATCAACGTACACAGCGGCGTCTTCAGATAGAACATGTAAGGCGATGGATTAATCAGCCGCAACGCGCGATAGACGTCAAACGGGTTGGCGGTGCAGTTCACGCGCAGACGCATCGACGGGACGAACTGGAAGATGTCGCCGGCCTTGATGTACTCGATGCCCTTGCGGACGCCGGACTCGTACTGCTCCTTCGAGAGGTTGGGCGTGAAGGGCATCGTCAGCGGCGTCGAAGGGTCAAACTCCGAAATTTTCGAGGCCGGCGGCTGCTTGAGAAGTTGGACGATGCGGTCCACTCGACGGCAGGCGTCGGCATAGCTGGCGGCGGCGTCCTGCGCCCCGCTGTCTACGAACGCATTCGCGACAACCTTCAACGTTTTGTCGACGTGATCGAAGATGACCAGTTCGTTGTACAGGCCGAACAGCGCATCGGGCAGGCCGCGATCATCTTTGGGGGAAGTCCCTAATTTCTCGCTTTCGTAATACCTCGCAAGATCGTAACCCGCGTAGCCGACCAGACCTCCGGTGAAGGGCGGGAGACCCGGCACCCGCGCGTAACGCCGGGTAGGAAGCAGTTTGGCGAGGTCGGCGAGCGGGTCGGTCGTCGCGATGGATTGCGATGGCTGGCCGTGGCGGACGATGGTGGCCTGGCCGTGGACGACGTTGTAGAGCGCCGCGGGCGCCGCGGCGATAAAGGAGTAGCGGCCGACCTTTTCTCCCCCAACGACGCTTTCGAGAAGGAACGCGTTGGCATCCCGTCCGAGAACCTCGAACGCCGACACCGGCGTCAGGTGGTCGGCCAGCAGTTGCCGGTAAACCGGCACCACGTCGGCGTCGGCAGCGAGGGTCTGGAAGGATTCGAGGTCGGGAAAATAGCGCGGCATCAGGCAGGGGATTGTAAGCCGCGCTTGCACGGGCTGAAAGCGGACTGGAAAATACACGCTTGATGCAGGCGTCTTATGAAGCCGCCGGGTTCACCCGGCGCACGACGCCGGTCAAGACCGGCGGCTTCATAATTGAACTGCAAAGTCGTGCGGAGCATCGCAAATCGCTCGAAAAATAACCCTGCCCGCTTCCCGTCGCGGAGTGCGAGGCAGAAGACGACGTTGCCATCGTTGACGGAAAGCTCGCATAGATCGGTAACTTCATATTCGCCGGAACGACCGGTTGTCATACACTTCGGGGATGCCCTTTGAAGTCCGCATCACCCGCGAGTTCTGCGCTTCGCACCAGGTCCGCATGTACGACGGCCGGCTCGAGGCATTGCACGGGCATAACTGGCGCGTTGTCGTCGCCGTCGGACGCGAACAGCTCGACGAAGTGGGGTTTGTGGTCGATTTTCACGACCTGGAGCGACAATTGGACGCGGTTATCGGACTGATGAATAACGCGCACCTCAATGAGTGCCCCGCGATGTGCCGATTAAACCCCAGTGCGGAGAACGTTTGCGTCGCGATCGCACAGCATCTGAAGATCGCGCCGCCGGCGCGGTTGCTTTCGGTGGAGGTCACCGAGGCGCCGGGGTGTTCGGCGGTGTATCGGGCGTAAATGTGCGTGTTCGGCACAGTTCGTGAAGCCCCGGGTTTTTCCGTGAAAAATTGACCTTTTGCGGCAGCATCAATAGCATCTGACACGTCTTATGAAGTGCGAGAACTGCAATAACCCCGCCACCGTCCACCTGACCGAGATCAAGGGCGGCAAGAAGATGGAAAAGCATCTCTGCGAGGCTTGCTCCGCACTGGAAGGGATCGGGCCGGCTAAATCGCATACCCCGATCAACGAATTGCTTACGAATTTTGTCATGGCCCATTCGGGCCTGGCGAAGGAACAGGCGTTGACCTGCGACGTCTGCGGCGTGACCTGGGCGGAGTTTCGCCAGAGTGGATTGCTCGGGTGCTCCAACGACTACCGCGTCTTTGAACGCGAACTGACGCCGCTCATCCAGAGAGCCCATGAAGGGGCAACGCATCACGTCGGCAAGGTGCCGACGCGCCGCGGATCCACCAACCTCGCACCGCGTCGTCGAATCGATTTGGAAAAGTTGAAGAAAGATCTGGCCCGGGCGGTCGAGGCCGAGGATTACGAACGCGCCGCCAAGATCAGAGACCAGATCCGGCAAGCAGAAAGTGAATAAAGGATTTGCGAATGCCAATTTGCAATTTGCAACTGAGCGAGCGGCCGTGGTGTCCTTTGCGTCAGTGCATCTGCAAATTGCAAATTGCAAATTGCAAATCGAAATGAAACTCAGCGATCTCACATCCCGCGCAGGCGAGTGGCTCCGTGGTAGCGGGCCGATGAGCGAGATCGTTATCTCATCGCGCATCCGGCTGGCGCGCAACGTCGCGGGGCATAACTTTCTGGGCAAGTGTACGCGGTCGCAGCGCAACGCGCTGGAGCACAAGATCCGCAACGTCGTCCTCGGCAGTGCCAGCACGATCTCCACCAGCGGCACGATGCTCTACGTCGATCTCGCCGAAGCGCCGGAAGTCGATCGCCAGCTTCTGGTCGAGCGCCACCTGATCTCCAAGCCGCATGCGATGGCCGAAGGCTCGCGCGGCGTCGCGATCGGAGACGAAGAGGCCGTCTCGATTATGGTCAACGAGGAAGACCACCTCCGCATCCAGGTCCTTAAGAGCGGCCTGCAGCTCGATGAAGCCTGGGACCAGATCAACAAGATCGACGACACGCTCGAGGCGCAGCTCGACTTCGCGTTCCACCCCCGCTTCGGCTACCTGACCGCGTGTCCCACCAACGTCGGCACCGGCATCCGCGTCAGCGTCATGCTGCACCTGCCGGCGCTCAAGCTGACGGGCGAAATCGAAAAGGTCTTCCGCGCCGCCAAGGATATGAAGCTCGCCGTCCGCGGGTTGTATGGCGAGGGAACTGAAGCCACCGGCGACTTCTATCAGATCAGCAATCAGACGACGCTGGGCAAGGTCGAAGAAGACATCATCCAGGATTTCAAGCACGTCGTGATCCCCAAGATCATCGACTACGAACACCACGCCCGCCGCACACTGCTGAGCGAGCGAACGACCGCGCTCGATGACAAGGTCCACCGCGCCCTCGGCGTGCTGCGCACCGCGCGGCTGATCACCAGCGAAGAAGTCCTCTTCCTGTTGAGCCACCTCCGCATGGGCGTCAACCTCGGCCGGATCAGCGACATCGAAATTCGCACGATCAACGAAATCCTCCTGATGACCCAGCCGGCGCACCTGCAGAAGCTGCTGGGCAAAAAAGTCGAAGGCGACATCCGCCGCGCCGCCCGCGCCGATTTCATCCGCAAAAAACTCGGCGTGAATTAGTTGGCTTTCGCCGCGTGCGATTGATCGCCCCCTACGCGTGCTCGCGCGCGGTAATCCCACCACGCCGTGCGAGTTATACGTTTTCCGGTGTCAAACCCTCGCCCAAACGCCAATGCGAGCCGGTGCGCGGGGTTCATGCTGCAAACGGATTAGACTACCTCCCATGGACGACAGTCTGGACCGACGGCTGGGGGCAATCGAACGACGGCTCAGGGAAATTGAAACGACCCTGAGCTTGGTGGAAGGCGCTGAGTCGCCGGCCGATTACGCGACTGCGACGCCGCCGCCATTGCCGACGCCAATGCCGACGCCGGACGCCCTCGATCCGCCGGCTGCAGCGGCGCCCGTAGAACCGACGACCGCGCCCGTCGCGCCCGTTCGACCCGTGATCGCGCTCGGCTATCGTCCGCCCCCGCGCCCAGAGGCCGTGGCGGCGGCGCAGCGGGCGACGCAGGGAAGTCTCGAACAGACGATCGGCCTCAAGTGGGCCGGCTGGGTCGGCGCGGTGGTGCTCGTCATTGGCGCGGCGCTGGGCTTCAAGTTCGCGTATGACCAGGGCTGGCTCGGCCTGCTGCCCGACGGGCCGAAGGTCGGCCTGCTCGCGCTGTGCGGCATCGGCCTGCTCGCTGCTGGCGAATACGTCTACCGGCGAATCAACCAACTGTCGGCGGCGGGCCTGTTCGGCGCGGGCGTGGCGGTGCTGTTCCTCGCCAGCTACGCCGGGCACGCGTGGTACGGGCTGTTCGCGCAGTCGACGGCGATGGCGCTGATGGGCGCGTCGGCGCTCACCGGCATCCTCATCGCCGGCCGCGCCGATCTGGTCTCGATCGCGGTGCTGGCGATCATCGGCGGCAACCTCGCGCCCGTCGTGCTCGGGGGGCGCGCCGCCGTGACGCCGTTCCTGTGCTACCTGCTGTTCCTGCAATTGATGGCGCTCGCGTTGTGCGCCTGGCAGGCCCGGCCGAAGTGGTGGGTGCTGCGCGGCGTGTCGCTGGTATCGACATCGCTCTGGCTGACCTACCTCGCCTCGCGTGCCTACTCCGATCCGTCCATCTCTGCGCCAATCACCACGACCTTCACGATCCTGTTCGCTGTCATCTACCAGGCTGAATTGCTGTTCACGCGGCGCAAGGTGGTCCTCGTCCAGACGCTGACGATGAGTGAACGATCGCAAGGCGTGATCTTCTCGCTGCTGGCGACGGCGGCGATGACGGGCGTGCTGCTGCTGTTGACCGCGCCGCATTCGTCGCCACACGCGCAAGGCGGCTGGATCATCTGCATCGCCTCCGCAACGGCGGTCATCGGCTGGGCGCTGCGGTTCTCCCGCGCCCCGGAGTGGGCCGACCTCAGCGTCGGCTTCCGCGTGCAGGCGATGTTGCTGCTGATGCTCGCCGTCCCCGTCACCTTCGAAGGCCCATCACTGATCTTCGGATGGATGCTGCTGGCGGTGGGTCTGGCGGTCGTCGCGAAACTTGCGCGATCGCGTGCTTCGCTCGTCGGCGCACTGGTCACCTGGGGGCTGGCGATCACCGCATGGGCCATCTGGGCGTTTGCGGATGCGGACGCGTTGCGCGTGTGGCTGACAATAGCCGGCCAGCAATTGCAGGCCCGGCTCATCCTCGGCGCGGCGCTGGCGCTCAGTGGACACGTGATCGCGTTGACCTCTGGTGCCGAACGATCACCCCCAACTCAGCCGCCGCCGCGCGGGAGCATCGACCCCATCACCCTGCCGCTGGCAATCAACGTGCTCGCCGCGGCGCTGATGGTGCTGGCCGTCATCGCGCACGCGCCGTCGCCGAGCTTCGCAACCTGCGCGCTGCTCGTTTACGCGTGGGCGTTGTTGGTGGCGTCGTACATGCCTGCGCTGCGTAACATCGCGCCGCTGGCGTTGACGGTGCTGGCGGTCGCGGCACTGAAATGGGTAACGGTCGATGTCCTGCAACAGCGACTGAGCGCCGACTGGGTCGCCACCGCGCAGCGGCCACTGCTCAATGCGCAGTTCGCACTGGGGCTGGCGCTGGCGGTCTCCGCGGGCGTGATGGGCTGGCTCAAACGCCCGGCGGACGATGACGGTGAGGCCGATCCGCGCCGCGATGAACTCGCGCTCGTGCTGCTGGGGATCATCGCGAGCATCGTGGCGTTCGCGTTCTCGATGGAGGTTGATCGCGCGCTCGTGCAGGCGCAGCTCGCCGGCAATCTGACCGCATGGCCGCAGTGGGCCGCGCGAATGATGCTGTTCGCGATGCTCTGGACTGCGTGCCTGGTGGCAGCGACATGGATCGCCCGAATGGTCTGCCGCACCCGAGGCGGGCGGGCCCAGGCGACGCGGTTGGCACTGTACGGCAGCGTCGTGGTAGGGATCGTGTTCGCACTGTCGGCGGTCGCGGTCGCGGCCGGCGGCACGCCCGCAGGCATCCCACTTGTTCTGAACCTGCAGGTGCTCAGCGGCGTGGTGGTGGTCGGCGGGGTCGGCGCGCTGGCAGCGCTGGACCGAAGCACCGAATCACGCCACGTGGCGATGCTCGCGCTGCCGCTGCTGCTACTGGTGACCGGCTCGGCCGAAATCGACCGCTACGCCGCCCAGCAATCGGCGGGTCCGCCGTGGATCGTGCGGCAGGTCGGCTGGTCGATTTACTGGAGTGGTCTGGCCGTCATGTCGATCGTCGTCGGCTTCGTCTGGTCGCTGAGGCCGCTTCGGCTGATGGCGCTGGGTCTGCTGGCGATCACGCTGCTGAAGGTCGTCATCGTTGACCTCTCGGGCGCCGGCACGGGATGGCGGATTCTCTCATTCCTCGGGCTGGGCGCGCTCTTGCTCGGCACCAGCGTCCTGTACGGGAAATTCGACCGCGAATTGCGCCCGCGTGCCGACTGAACCGCGCCGCGATCGAGCGGTCGCACCCCGGCATGCGACCCCGTGGCCCGCGACGTTTTGGCGTGTGGCGTGCGGCGTGCGTGCCGACGCCGTCTTCTGGTATATAATGGGCTCGAGCCCAAATACGGTCCCCGAGGAGTTGTATGTCCACGAATGCCATTCACGACTACCGAGAAAACGCTGACACCGTCGATCACGACGCACCGGCACCGCACATCCACGTCGACGAGCGCGTCCTTAAGCTGAAGGACTTCCTTCGCACGGTTGTGAAAGTCGGTGGATCGGACCTGCACCTGCAGGCCGGCTCCGTCCCGATGATCCGCGTGGACGGCCGAACGCGGTTCCTGGATTGTCCGCCTTCGACGGACGAGCACATGCTCGACATCGTTAAAGACCTGGCGATGAACAAGCAGGATCTGCTCAATACGCTGGAGCACAAGGGTGCCGTCGACTGCGCCTACGCTTTGCCCGACGGCTCGGCCCGCTTCCGCGTCAATATCTTCCACAGCCGCCAGAAGTACGCCTGCGTGCTGCGCCGAATCGTGACGAAGATCCCCAACTTCACCGACCTGAACCTTCCGTCGATCGTCGAGAGCCTGGCCGACTTTCACCGCGGCATCGTGGTCGTCTCGGGCACCACCGGCTCGGGCAAATCGACCACGCTGGCGGCCATCATCGGCAAGATCAACCGCAGCCGTTCGGAGCGGATCATCACGATCGAAGACCCGATCGAGTACCAGCACGAAAACGTCAAGAGCCTCATCAGCCAGGTCGAGGTCGGCCAGGACACCGAAAGCTACGAATGCGCCCTGAAGTCGGCGATGCGTCAGGATCCGGACACGCTGCTGATCGGCGAAATTCGCGACACGTTCTCGCTGGCGACCGCGCTGCGCGCCTCGGACACCGGCCACCTGGTGTTCACGACGATCCACGCCACGAACGCGTCGATGTCGATCCAGCGCATCGTGTCGCTGTTCGATCCGAATCAGAAGGAACTGATGCAGCAGCAGCTCGCGCTGAACCTCAACGCGATCATCTGTCAGCGTCTGGCCAAGAAGCGCGACGGCAAAGGCCGCGTGCCGGTCATCGAGATCATGGTCACCACGCCGCTGGCGCGCAAGTACATCCTCGACGGCGAATTCGACAAGCTCAAAAGCTGCGTCGGCAACAAGGAAGGCGGCAGCCAGAGCTTCGACCAGCACCTCGTCGAGCTGTTCCAGAAGCAGATCATCGACGTCAGCGAAGCCAAGCGGCTCGCCACCAACGTCGACGCCCTCACGCTCGCGTTGCGCGGCATCGGCAACAGCGATACGAAGCTGAAGTAGGCAGGAGACAGGAGGCAGGGGAATCGTATGAAGTTCTGCCTCGCGGATCCGCTTGCGCCTTCGCAGTTTCTCACTTCACCGGCGCGCCGACTGCGAGCGACTCGCGCGATCGCGTCAGAATGACCTTCGCGTCGGTCTTCGGTAAAACAAAATGCTGCTCGTCCATGTTCGCCAGGTACTTTCCGGCGCGCACCGTCGTGCCCGGAATCACCTCGCCGGCGATCACGTCCGTCTGCGACCGGTCGATCCAGACGTAAGGCGTGCGGTCGAACATCGCGTTGTGCATCTCGAAGAGTTCGCCGACCCGCTGCTCGTCGATGGAGACCATCGCCCGCGTCGCCGCCATCTCGCGGATGATCTGCTTGAGTTCGTCGTTCCGCCGATGCCCACGCGACGAGGGATACGCGTTCTCAGGGCTGCCGTGGCAGCGCGAGCAGTAGATGACATAGAGCGTGACCGGGCCGTCGGTGTCGATCGTGGGCAGGTCACTCTGGACCAGCGCCTCGGCGCGTGGCACCGGCGCATCGGAAGGCGACGGAAATTGCGTAAGTGCGACGACCGCCAATGCCGTCGCGCACAGAACGATGATTCCCATCTCGCCGGGTCGCATACAGCTTGAATCGCAAAAGCGGCAAGGTCCGTTCCCTCTCCCGGGTGGTCGCGGGAGAGGGAACGGACATGTCAGACCTCAAGGTTCAGATACTTGACCTCTTCGGCCGACAACTCGACGTTGAGTCCGGGGAGGCTGGTGCGGGTCTCTTCGAGCAGGCGCGGGCCGATCAACGCGATCGTGGGGAAAGGCTGGCGCAGCACGTAGGCCAGTGCGATGTTGATCGGGCTGACCTTGTACCGGGCGGCCAGTTCCTTGGCGCGTTCGAGGCGCTTGAAATTGTCCTCGCTGTACCAGCAACGGGCCATTTCCTTGTCCTCGAGCTTGTCAGGCGCGGCCCGACCGGGAAGGAAGAAGCCGCGAGCCTGGCTGCTCCAGCCCAGCAGCGCCGTCTGCGTCCTGGCGAACCACGCGCGGCTTTCCGGATCGCTCGCCGCCACGCAGCCGTCCCAGACCGGGCCGACCATGCCGGCCAGACTGAAGTTGTTGCTGACCACCCCGAAACCCTGCAGGCCATTCTCCTTGGCGTAGGCGTTGGCCTCATCGACGCGCTTGAGCGTCCAGTTGCTCCCGCCGAAGACCTTGATGCGGCCGGTGCGGACGTGCTCGTTCAGCACCTCGATGAACTCGCCCGCCGGGATCTCCGGGTTGTCGCGGTGCATCATGTAAATGTCCGCGTAGTCGGTCTGCAAACGCTCCAGGCTCTGCTGGAGCTGCCACGAGAGCGCGATCGGATCGTTCATCGGCGTATGGCAGCCCTTGACGATGACGACCGTCTGCTCGCGCACGCCGCGCAGTTTCATCCACTGTCCCAGCAACCGCTCCTGCAGCCCGCCGCCGTAGATGTATGCGGTGTCGTAGGCGTTTCCGCCTTTCTCGAAGAAGTCGTCGTTCATGATCGCCGCGTGCGACAGCGTGCGCTGGTTGTCGTACCCGAGTACCAGGCGCGACATCTTCTTGTCGAGCCCGGGGATGGTCAGGTATTTCATGTTGTTCGGCTTCACCACCGGCTCGTCGCCGCTGACAGTCACCGGCGGGTACGCCTTGGGCGTTTCGATGCCGTAGACCACGCCAACCGCTTCGCGCCAGCGATCGAGCGTGCGCGCCTGGCTGAGCGTGTCGGCCCAGGTCATCGCCGGCGAACTTGCCTGCTGCTTCTTGCTCAGGATCGCGTCGCTGATGATGTCGATCTCGTGGGTGAAGCTCGTCAACTCGCTGGGCACATCGATGGTCTGCGTCTCGCTACCCTTGATGACCAGGATCTTGCCCTGCGGCGCGTTGGTGCGGTCGGCCACCCAGGGGTTGGGGACGACGATCGTGCCTTCGGTGCCGATGACGCGGACGATGTTTTCATCGCCGGGATTGGCGGTGATGGTCGTGCCGATGGTCGCGACGATGCCACTCTTGAACTTGAGCGTGCCCAGCGCCGCGGCGTCGACGCCGGTCTCGGCGAGTTTGCCACTGCCGCTGACGTGCTCGGGGTCGGCGAAGTCTTCACCGACCGCCGCGCCTGCGATCAGGCGGGCGGCACTGACGGCGTAGCAGCCGACGTCCATGATCCCGCCGCCGGCGAGATCATTGGCCCAGAGGCGCGAGGCGGGGTTGAAGCCGCTCTTGAAGCCGAAGAACGCGTGGATCAGCACCACATCGCCGATCGCCTTGCTCTTGATCAGCTCGACCAGCTTGGCCGTCTGCGGGTGAGTGCGCCACATGAACGCTTCCATCACCGCGACGCCCTTGAGCGTGGCCTCCTCGAGGACCGCCATTGCCTGCGCGAAGTTGAGCGCGAAGGGCTTTTCGCACAGCACATGCTTGCCGGCGCGGATGGCTTTGATGGCCCACTCGGCGTGCATGGGGTGCGGCGTGCAGACGTAGACGGCATCGACGTTCTTATCCGCCAACAGCGCGTCGTAGCTGGGGTGCGCGCTGATCGCGCCAAATTCCGCCTTGAACTTCTCCGCCGACTCCGCGGTGCGCGAGCCGACCGATTGCAGAACCGCGTTGCGGCTCTTCTTGATGTTGTTGGCGAAGCACTTGGCGATCGCGCCCGTGCTGATGACGCCCCAGCGAACCTTGCCTGTCGATGTCGTACTCATGTTGTCTTTCCGTCCTTGCGTTGCTGTTGTGGAGTCCAATGACCCGTTTTCGACCGCCAACACGCTATCGGCTTTGCCCGGCAGTTCAAGCGGTGGCAACGGAGAAAACGAGTGACGCGTTGCTTTGTCCGCCTCGATTTGTCTGTTAAGAGTGGCGCCACGCTGGCCGTCTTCGACATCACCAACAACCGGTGGCGGTTGATCGCGGCGGTTCACTTCACGCGCCGGTCGCCCGTGAAGGGACGCGTCTATGTGTTGCGTATTCTCACGCACGCGCAGTATGACACGAACCATTGGAAGCAGGAGTTGTAGTCATGCCAGGGACCACCCGATCCAAACCCACCGCAATGCCGACGAGTTTCGCGGACTTGAACGCGATCTTGCCGTTGCGCCCCGTCGGCGATCGCGCCGATCTCGATAACGCGATCGAACTGGTCGACCGTCTCGCCGTGCTGCCGCATCGGACCGCCGATCAGGAGGACTACCTCGAAGTGCTGTCCACGCTGATCGAGAAGTATGAGGCGGAGAACGATCCGATCGATACCAGTGACGTCACGCCGCTCGATGCGCTCAAATCGCTGGCGGCGGCGCATGACATGAGCGCGTCCGACCTCGGGCGGCTTCTCGGCGATCGTTCGCTTGGACCGAAGCTCCTGAGCGGCGCGCGAGAACTCAGCAAGCAGCACATTCGGACGCTCAGCGCACATTTCAAGGTGGACGCGGGATTGTTCATCTAGCGACGTGCCGATGGGCAATGATCTGCCGGTCGCGCTTTGCAATCCGCTGCGACTGTTCAAACCAATTTTTGCGCCAATTCCCGCTTCAGCACCTTGCCCGTCGGCGAGCGCGGGAGGTCCTTGGTGACGAACACTTCCTTAGGTATTTTCCAGTTGACGACGTTCCTCTGGCGCAGGAAGTCGCGGACGGATTCGAGCGTCGGGGTGGCTCCCTCGCGCGCGACCACGAACGCGACCACCGCCTCGCCGCGCGATTCGTCCTTGCGGCCGAGCACCGCAACTTCGGCGATCTCGGGGTGTTGGCCGAGGAGTTCCTCGAGTTCGCGCGGGTAGACCTTTTCGCCGGAGACGATAATCAAATCCTTCTTGCGTCCGGTGACGTGCAGGAATCCGTCCGCGTCGATGTGGCCGAGGTCGCCGGTGCGGAAAAAACCGTCAGACGTCATAACGCGATCGGTTTCTTCGGGCAGGTTGTAATAGCCGCTCATGATCATCGGGCCGGAGAGGAGGATTTCGCCGGTCTGGTCGGTGCCCGGCAACGCGATGTCATTGTCGTCGACAATCTTGAGCGTCGCCTGCGGGATCAATTTGCCGACGGAGCCGGCGCGGTGGTTTTGCGGCGTGTTGAACGCCACCGGGCCGATCGTTTCGGTGAGGCCGTAGCCTTCATAGATGTGCGTCTGGAAGCGTTCGCGGAAGGCCTCGCGGATGTTCGCCGGCAGCGGTTCCCCGCCTGCGAGCGGCGCGTACATCTGCTGAAAGTCGGCCGGCTGCGCGTCCTTTAGACGAAGCAGGGCGCCGTACATGCTCGGCACGCCGACCATCACGCTCACCTTGTGCTCGCGGATCGCCTTCAGTGTCGCAACCGGGCTGAAGCGGGCGACGTACACCATCTTCGCACCCAGTTGCACCGGCGCGAGCATCGTCGCCAGCAGTCCGGTCGAGTGGAACAGGGGCACGATCCCCAAAAAAGTGTGGTCGTCGGTAAGCCCGGCGTGGTCGATGGCGCTGGTGACGTCGCTCTGCAGATTGTTGTGCGTGAGGATAACGCCCTTCGGCAGCCCGCTGGTGCCGGAGGTATAGAGGATCACCGCGATGTCGGTCGGCCTGGCATCGGGGACGCGCGCGGCTGCCAGCGACCCGGCAGAAGTCTCCGGCGAAGGGGGAAGCGCGGTGATGTCGACAACGTTTACCGGCAAACCCTTCAAGCGCTCGGCGAGGAACGGGATCGTCAGGACCGTGTCGATGCCGCTGTCGGTCAGGATGTGCCCGACCTCGCGGGCACCGAGCAGAAAATTGATCGGCACCGCGATCTTGCCCGCCATCATCGCACCATAGAAGCCGGCGACGAAACCAGCGCTGGCGGGCAGCAACAGGCCGACCGTGGGACGCTGCGTCTGGCGCCCGATCAGCGTTCCGAGGCCCATCGCCATCTGACCCAGGCGCTGGTTCGTGTATGATCCGCTGTCGTCGATGACGGCAACGCGATCGGGCGCGGCGGTCACGTTTCTCATGAACGGCTGAAGCAACATCGGCGGGCCTCCGTGTAAGTGGTCCGCCCGCGATCATAAGAGCAGAGGCAAGGATGCAAAACACGTTTTTCGGATGGTTTGGGATTCGGGCAGCGGCGCTGCTGCAGGCAACAGCGCTGCTGGGCGGGTGCGTGGCGGACAAGCCGGTGTCGGAGTTGGAACAGTCGCGGACTGCACTGGCGGCCCGCGACTACGCCAACGCCATCACCGCCGCCGACACCTACCTGGCGCGTTCGCCGACAGGCCCGCACGCGGCGGAGGCGTACTACCTCAAGGGACGCGCGCTCGAAGACGAAGCCGCCGCCAGTCTCGGCGAGGCGAGATCAAATCTGCAGCAGGCGCGCACTGCCTACATCGCCGCCCTTAAGACCGGCATCACCGACACCGGGCTGGAAGGCAACGTCCGCGCCTCGCTGGCCGATGTCGCCTACTGGCAGGACGACTACGCGACCGCCGCCGAGCAGTGGATCGCGGCGTATGGAATGCTGGAGGACCGCTCGATCAAGGCATGGTCGCTCTACCGCGCCGGCGTGAGCCAGCAGCGGCTCGGGCAGTACGACAGTGCCGACAAGACGCTGCAACTGGTGGTCCAAGCGCATCCCGACACCGAGCCCGGCCGGCGCGCCAAAACGCGCATCGGCGTGCGCGGGTTCTATGTGCAGGTCGCCACCTTCGCCGACAAGCGCAGCGCCGACAGCGCCGCCCAGACCCTCGTCCGCAACGCGAACCGCATCAGCCAGCGCAACACGCCCGACGGCAAAACGGTCGTCCTCGTCGGCCCGTTCACCAGCTACGGGCAGGCGAGCGGGATGCGTGGGACGCTTGCAAAGCAGTATCCGGACGCGCTGATCACGCCGTAGAAATTCGCCGCGCGCACCGGCGGGGTCAGCTACGAGAAAATTTCAGAACCGCAGATTACGCAGATTACGCAGTGATTCGCATTGGAAATCTGCGTCATCTGCGTAATCTGCGGTTCTCTCTCCAGTTCTGAAATACTCTGTAAGCTGACCCCGCCGGTGTTACAACTTGCGCGAAGCGGAACGCGACGACTACATCTACTTCGCTGGCGGCATCACGACGGTGTCGATCCAGTGGATCACGCCGTTGCTGGCGATGACGTCGGTCTTGATGACCTTGGCGTTGTTCACCATGACGTTGCCTCCGTCGACCTTGATATCGAGCTCGCCGCCTTGGGCAGTCGAGAGCTTCATGGTCTTGCACTCGGCGGCCTTGATGGCGGCGCCGGCGTGGACGTGATAGAGCAGGATGGACTTAAGCTGCTCCTTGTTCTCGGGCTTGAGCAGATTCTCCAGCGTACCGGCGGGCAGCTTGGCGAACGCCGAGTTCACCGGGGCAAAGACTGTGAACGGTCCCTTGCCTTTGAGCGTCTCGACCAGGTCGGCAGCTTGCACGGCCTGCACCAGGGTTGTCACCTCGGTCATGCCCGGGCCGGTGGCGGTGTCGATGATGTCCTTCTTGTTCATCGCCATGTCCCCCTTCATATCGTCGGCGAATGATGGCGTAGACCATACAGCGCCGGCGGCACAAATGGCGGCCAGTGCGACCGTGGCGGTAACAGCGGACTTTCGGAAAGTGCGAATCATCTTTGGACTCCTAAAAAAGGGTTAGCAAATCTGAGGATCGTTCAACGTATCCCGCCGCCGCATTCCCGGGCCCGGGGTACTGCGGCAGCGACGATGATACGCAGGCAAAGTCGGGGACGGATGGCGTTTGTAGTGGATGAAATCAAATTCACCGCGGCACGTCGCGGTGTAGAGAAAGCACATACCAGACATAGAGGCATTCCATCCAATAAAGAAGCCGGCCCGCGAGGTGCGGGCCGGCTTCGATGGGCGAGGTTGCAGGTCCTGATCCGATCAGCCGGGGCGGCTGGTCATGAGCGGGAAGTTCTGCTGTTCGACTTCGCGTTGGATGATGATCGTGGGCTTGACCATGATCAGCAGGATCGACTCGTCGCGTGCGAAGCTGCGGTTGGTGAAGGCCCGCTTGAGGAACGGCACGCGGCTGAGCACCGGCACGCCGGCCTCACGCTCGATTTCGCCGCTGATCGTCGTGCCACCGAGCAGCAGCGTGCCGCCGTCGGGGACCGAGACGCTGGTGCGGACCTGGGTGATTTCGATTTCGGGCTGTTGCAGGAAGCCGAAGACCAGCGATCCGTCCGGGTTGGTCGGAACGGTAGTGTCACCGGTGTTGTTATTGTTGCGGGTACCGGTGTTGCTGGCGGAGACGGCGAACGAGCGGATGGCGATGACGCGGGAAAGGGTCGGACGGAGCGTCATGGTGACGTACTTGCGGTCGGCCGAAACGGTCGCCGAGACGTCAAGGACGATACCGGAGTTGATGACGTCGACGGTCGGGTCGAAGCCGATGGCACCGTTGCCGGCGACCGGGGTGAGATCGCTGACGTACGCGATCTGACGCGACACCAGTACAAACGCCTGCTGCCCGTTGAACAGTGTGACACGCGGGGCGGTCAACTGGGTGACGTTCTGGTTGCCCTGCGTCGCACGGATAAGCAGGCTGGCCTGGAAGTCGTCGAGGAACGCGTTGACCGTCGTCGACAGGTTCGGCGAGGAGAAGTCCGCACCGAGGTTGCCGTTGACGCCCGTCTGCAGCGAGCCGGGGAGGGTGAAATTGGCCGAGTTGTTCTGGATGGAGATCGGGGTGGTTCCCTTGATCGCTTTGCCGTCAAAGTTGGTGACGTTCTGACCGGTGGTGATGCCCGAGCCGGGGACCTGGCCGATCAGGGGATTGCCGTCGTAGTTGAGATAGAAGTCAAAGTCGATGCCGACGTCCTCGAGGAAGTTGCGTTGGACGGTGAGGAAGCGGGCTTCGACCTGCACCTGGATCGACCGCTGCTCACGCAGCTTTTCGAGCAGGAGGCTGATCTGGCGATGAACTTCGGGGGTCTGGGTGACGATGAGCTGTCCGCCGAGCTCGCGGAGCGAGCCGAGCTGACCGCCATCTTCTTTCCAGGTTCCGACGCCGATGGTTTCGCGGATGAGGCTGGTGATTTGCTCGACGAGCTCTTCACGGCTGACTTCGGTTTCTTTGCCGCCCCCGCCGCCCCCGCCGCCACCGCCGCCGTTGCCGCCGAAGAGGCCGCCGCCGTTGCCCCCGCCGCCACCACCACCGTTGTTGCCGCCGCCGCCGCCGTTACGACCGCCACCGCCACCGCCATTGCCATTGCTCTGGCTGTTGAGGCTGAATTCGGGGGCGCCGTTGAAGTCGGGGATCTGGATGATCAGGTCGCGGATGTCGTAGGTGCGCGTCTCGACATTGCGGGCCAGATCTTCGTTGGTGCTGATGGTGATGACGCCTTCGTCGACGGTGTAGCCGAGCTGGCTGGTCGCCCCGCCGCCCACGCTCTCGAGGATCGTGCGAAGGACCTTGGAGAACTTGACGTTCTTCAGACGGGTCGACACCGGCGCACTGCGGTCGATGCCGGCCACTTCAAGCGCTTTCCAGTTGACGAAGATGTTCGCCTGCGTGGTGTCGCGAAGGAAGTCGATGACATCGGTGAGCGCCACTTCCTGGAATCGGATTTCCGGGAGCTGCTTTTCGAGCAGTTGGGCGACGGCCTCGTCCTGCTGACTGACGTTGCGTTCTTCACGGACGGTCTGGTCGCGACGGGCCGACAGATCAGGCCAATCGGCCGGGTACGTGAGGATGTCGTTGTAGGGGATGCGCTGTTCGTCGATGCGGTTGAACTGGTTGATCCATTCGCGGTCGAAGCGCTGGCGGTTTTCACGCTGCGAACGGAGCGAGCCACGATCAAACAGGATTTGCTGCACGCCGGCGGCGTAGTCATTGCGGGGGTCGATGACCATGATCTGGTTGACGACCTTTTCGGCCTCGGCATAGCGACCCTGCTCGGAGAGCCGACGGCTGTCCTTGATCAAGGCGGCGATGGCGCGTTCCTTATTGGCGATTTCACCCGCCTGCCGGTCCTTCTCGGACTGCTCGGCGATGCGGCGGGCCTCGTCGATCTTGGCCTGACGATCGTTGGCGATCGCCCGCTCGAGTTCGATGCGGGCGTTGGCGATCTGCTGCTCGAACGAGGTGATCTCGGCGTTCTGGAACACGCCCGGGTTGATCTTGGAAGCGGCGGTGGCACGGTCGATCGAGGAACGGGCCTCGCCGAACTTGGTTTGGGCCGTCTCCATGCGGGCCTGCATGATGGCAGTGTTGAAGCTGAACGTGATTGAATCGCGCTCGGCGTCAGTCTGCGTCTGAAGCTTCTGAAGCGGATCTTCCTTCGTCGGCGAGGCACCCGTCTGCGTGAGCATCCGGTTGCGGCCGGCGAGTGCGTCGGCGTTGGCGGGGTCGGCTTCGAGGGCGCGGGTGTAGTTGATCAGGGCTTCCTGATAACGGGTCGCGTCTTCGTCCGAGCGGGCGGTCTGGGTCAGGCGACGGGCTTGCTCGGCGCGGGCCTGGGCGTTGACGGCGGTGGAGCTAGCGATCGCACGCAGTTCGGCAACCTTCGGATCTTCGACCGGGGCCGGGGGAACGACGGCGGTTTCAGCAGTCTTTGGGCCGACGGAGGGTGTCTGGGCAACCACGACCGCAGGTGCGGGCACGGGGGTTTCGACAACGGCCGGGACAGGAGCGGGAGCCGGGGCAGGCGTGGCGGCGGCGAGCTTGGCGGCGGCTTCGGCATCGGCAACGGCCTTGGCGTCAGCGATAACCTTGGCGTCAGCAGCCGCCTTGGCGGCGACCTCGGCGTCGGCGGCGGCACGGTCGGCGTCCGCCTTGGCAATCGCTTCCTTGGCGGCCTTCTCGGCGTCGGCCAGTTCCTTCTTGTCCATTCGCGCCAAATATTTGTCCGGCGCGTCCTCAAACCAGCCGGTCTTGTAACCGAGATCCTTGGCCTTGCTGAAGTTCTGGCGTGCGGCGATCCAGTCGCCCTTCTTATATTGGTCGCGGCCGGTCAGGTAGGCGGCACGCCCCTGCTCTTGGGCGCTGGGGCCTGCCTGGGCCTTGTCGATCTCGGAGAGGTAATCGCGCGGGGGCTTGCTGAACCACGCGGCCTTGAAGCCGGCGTCGGTGAGCGTGGTGAACTTGGTCTTGGCAGAATCGAAATCCCCGGCCTTGTAGTCGGCAACCGCCGAGTCGTACATGGCCTTGAAGTCCTGCTCCTGACCCTTGATGCCGGCCTCAGCGACGGCGACCTGCTCCTTGGCCTTGGCCTTGGTGCCTTCGTCGGCGTACTGATTGGCGGCGACGGACTTGTACAGATTGAGGGCTTCGACGTTCGAGCCTGACGCCAACGCGGCCTGCGCCTTCTCGAAGTCGGCGCGGGCGCCGCGACGGAGTTGGGCGGCCTGCTCGGCCTGGCTGATCGTGTCGGCGAGGATCTTCTTGTCGTCGTCGGACAGCTTGCTCGAATCGATCGCCTGCAGCGCGGTCAGCGCTTCTTCGTACTGCCCGGCCTTGAATTGCCCGGACGCGGCAGCGAGGGCGCCTTTGGCGTCATCGGCGGCAGGAGCGACGACCGCAGGCGTGGCCTGGGCCACCTGAATTGCCCCCGGCGTTTCGGCCGCGGGCATTTCCTGGGCGTAGCCGAACGACGGCACCGTCAACGCAACCGCCATAGCTACAATAGCCAGACGATGACGGTGGCGGCGACAAGTGCGCGCGGGCAAGGGACGAGTGACAACAACAGTTGACAGAGTCTGACGGTCGGTATGCACGACGCGCTCCTCCTAAAATGCTTCCGCGTGTCCAGCCACCAGACAGGCATCCTCCCGAGCCACGCAACGATGCGGGGCTGACGGGTTCGATTTCGCGATGGATCGGGATGAGTCTGGCATGAACGCGGACAACGACGACGAAGTTGCTGATCCTTGGTGTATGAAAGCCGCTGCGGACAACGCGGTAACTTCCGACAATCAATCGACTTACATCTCGGCAGTGCCACACCCCGATCGGACCACGACCGAGCCCTCCGGGCCGGACCGCGAAACGAGTCTGGACGCTGCCGACATCGATCAACTGCGATGAGTACACCGCTCGAGGCGAAACCCTTGGCTTGATCCGGGCAGGGCTAGCTAGAATCGAGAGGCCTATCGTCGCGACTTGCGTGCGACAACGTACGTCCCAAAATCACCCTGCGCTCGGGAAGCCCTTCCGCTCCACCTCGCGGCGCGCGAGTGTAGTCGAGCCTCAAAGTCGTTGCAAATAAAAACGTTCGTATCAACGGTGCGGCCGACCGTCCAAGTACGTCCGGATAACGGGTTTGTGCCGTCCGATAGGTTTCAGCGACGCGCAAACGGTTGTTCTCGGACGCGGTGGGAATGACCAATGCCTAATGACCAATGACCAATTGGGCGGCTGGGGGAGTTGTTATTGGTCGGTGGTCATTGGTCATTTTTTTGTTTTGCGAAGCGCATTTCGGTCCTGGCCGCCTTCCATAACCCGCCGGCGATCAGGCTGATCGGCGATCGGTCGCCGCAGAAGGCTTGGGCGGCGGCGTAAAGACCGGTGGGGGCAAATCGGGGCGTGTTGGTGATCAGGTAGATCGGCTCCCAGCGATCGGGCAACAGCTTGGCGCGAAAGTGTTCAAGCCCGTCGAAGTGGTAGAACCGCCTTCCAAGCACCCGGGCAAAGCTAAAAAGCGCCCGCAGCCACGGCGGGTTGTGCCGGAGCGACTCATATACGTATGTCGTCAACACGACCAGCCCCAGCGTCACGTAGGTACACCCCCAATCATGCATCGCGCGCAGCGCGGTGTCGATGAGCAATTCGGTGGTGCCGTTGGGCGCTTCGTGCCGCCGAGCGATCTGTTCCACCAGGTACCCACCCCGCGCCGGTACGGGTGACGCAAGCAGGTAGGCGATGATCCGCCCGTCGGCGCGCTTTGCGACCCAAAGCCGCCGATCGGTGAGCACTCCGTCGATCGTGTACGGCTCGGTCAAAAAATGCAGTGCCGGCAGCGGTCGGTGGGCCAGCCAGTCATCGACGCACTGCCGCAACTCATTCAGACACGCATCGACATCGCCGCGCTCGAGCGCTTCGATGCGGACGTGTTTGTTGCGGGCGCGATTGAGCTGGGCGCGGATCGACGCGTGCCCGTTGACGCAATCGGCCCAGTCTGCCGGGGTCCACACCGGCTCGGCGCCGAGCGTAGCGTCTGAATGCGTCGGCCGATCCACCAGTAGCGCGCGCAGGCGCTCGGCGGCGCAGACGTATACCACCCGACACCCCGCAGCATCGGCGGCGTCCTCAAAACGCGCGATCACCTGCTCCAGAACGCCCAACGCGCTCACAGGCGCCCCAGCCACCACCCACCACCCACACTGCTTCACGTACCCGACAACGGCATCATGCTCATCATCAATCCAGTGCTCGATGTGCGGGTTGAGAATCTGGTACGCCGTCGAATTCCAGCCATAGCGCATCACCCGCGCGTGAACGGCGGTGAGCGAGACTGGCGCGGGTGCGACCATTTGCCTTGATGTTAGCCCGCAGGATTGCCGGAATGGCGAATCATGATCGACCCGATCCCGCTGCGCGTGGTCGAGCCGATGCCCCCGAAGTCGACGAAGCTCGACAGCAAGCCGAAGCTCGCGTTTTAGCCGTCGATCCTGTTCAAAGAATCAGCCGAGACACGAAGGCACGAAACGCACGAAGTCAGGCACGAAGAATTCGATCTTTCTGTTTCGTGCTGAACTTCGTGCGTTTCGCGCTTTCGTGTCTCGGCCGCTGCTGCGTGGAACGCTATAGCTTGCAGACCTGCTGGGCGTCGTCGAGCTTTTTGCGGAGTTGGGCGTAGGGCACGTCCTGCACGGTGCTGCCGGAGTCGATCGCCATGCAGGCGGCGATGGCGGCGCTTTGGCCGAGGACCATGAAGACCGGTTCCATGCGAACCGAGCCGTAGGCGATGTGGCTGGTGCTGCAGCAGACGGGGACGATCAGATTGGTGATCGACCCGCGGGCCGGCGTGAGGGCCCGATAGCTGATGCCGTACGGACCCTTGGGCGCGGTCTGCACGTCGCCTTCGTTCTGCACCTTGCCGTCAGCGTTGACGAAACGCGTGCAGTTATGGCTGTCGAGGTTGTAGCTGCCCATGCCGACGGGGTCTTCGCACTTACGCTGGTGCGAGGTGTCCTGCTCGGTGACAACGTAGTCGCTGATCATGCGACGCGCCTCGCGGATGTAGAGCGTGTGGCTCCATCCGCCGCAGGTGAGGAACTCGTCCTTCGCCAGACCCCACTCGCGGTAGGCCGCGTGATAGCGTTCGGGAATCTCCGGCGAGTTGGCCATGAACCAGTAGAAGCCCTTCTGGTAGGCGACGTGTTCCTGGAAGAGCTTTTCGCGCGCCTCGTAACATCCTTCGGGCCAGCCCCAGCTCTTGCCGATGAAATCGCTGGCGACCGGGCCGTGGTTGTTGCTGTCGGTCTTATCGAAGCCGGCGGCCGTCTTGTTGGGGAAGAAATCGAACTTGTTGATGATCTTGCGGGTTGGATCGTCCCATCGGTCGCGAAGTTGCTCGTTGTAATCGTTTTTGTTCGGCTCCTGAAACCAGCGGGCCGCGATGATGTACTGCCTGGGGTCGAAACCGTCGGGCTTTTCCCACGCGATGCGCAGCGCCGGGTCGTTGGTCATGCACATGCGGAAGCAATAGGCCTGCACGCGGGTGTCGCCTTGCCCGATCTTCTTAGCTTGGTCGACCGCCTCGACCTGGGGGAGCAATCCCGACGACGGATCGCCGACAACGATGTAGGGGTCGACATTCGCCGGAACAAACTGGTGGCTGCCGCGGATCTGAACGCCATTGATGGATTCGCCGTAGACGTCGTTGCTCTCCCTGCCGACGTGGTACTTGACGCCGGCCTTGGCGTAGAGGTCGCCTTCGTAGGTGCCGTCGAGGAAGATTTTGGCGCTGACTTCAAGCCCGCCGAGCAGGGTGATTCGGGTGATCTTGCCCGCAACGACGTCGACCTTATCGAGGTATTGGCAGAGCCTGGGCGTGACACCGGCGCTCTTGAGCCAGTCGTCATAGACCGCCGTCGCGATGCGGGGCTCGAACTTCCACTCTTCGTCCTTGCCGTAGTGCTTGCCGACGCGTCGATAGAACTCGGCCGACTTGCCGCCGATGACGTGCTTCTTGCCGTAGTCGGTTTCCCCAAGCCCACCGGTGGTGAGTCCGCCAATGAACTTGCCCGGCTGCAGCAGCGCAACGGTCTTGCCGCGCTCGACCGCTTCGATCGCCGCGATCACACCGGCGCTGGTGGCGCCGTAGATGCAGACATCGACAGTGAGTCGTTCGTCAGTCTTCTGAATCCAGTCGGGACGGAAGTAGTGCAGGTCGCTCATGATTGGTTCTCTCTTTTGCTGATGGAACGCGACATTCTCCACCAACTGCGCCGCGTGTAAACCCGCGCCCAAACGCCACGCGAGCGGCGAGGATGCGATGAGCGCGAACGCCGACGCAAACGTGCTACTTTGCCTGATCCTTCTGGGCCGCCTTTGCGATCTTCTCGCGGGCCTGCTTCTGCGTAGGCTGCTCGAGCGGCGCGACACAACTCGGGAACGCCGACAGCATGAGCTGCGCGGCCTCGAGCGACTTGTCCTTTGGCGCGCTTTTGGCGAGCTTGCGCGCCCGGGCCTGGTACTCGGCGAACTTCTGTGGGCTGGCGATGTCGGGACGACGCCAGTTTTTCGCTTCCGGCGGCAGTTCGCTGATGCGGCGCTTGGTGTTTTCCACGCGGTTGGCGAGCTTGGGGTGGTCGCTCATCATCTCGGGCGTCGTGTCGTAACCCTTGTCGATCATCTGCTGGAAAAAATCGGGGAAGTAAGCCGGATTCCAGCCGGCGTGGGTGTAGAAAGCGAAGCCGATCTTGTCAGCCTCGTCCTCGTCGCCGCGCGTGAAGCCCATGTTGGCGAACTGCGCCGCGACCAGCCCCACCCCGCCGCCGGCCGCAGCGCCGGCAACGCGATTGTCTTCACCGCCGATCACCGCCCCGCCCACCGCGCCCAGCGCCGCGACACCCAGCGCCGCGTACTGCCGGTTCGTCCCTTTCTGCACATGCCGGCCATAGATGTGACCGAATTCGTGCGCGACAACCGCGGCGAACTCGTCCTCGCTCTTGGCCGTCGTGAACAGCTCGCTGTAGAGGTACACATGCTGCCCGCCGGTCGTGAAGGCGTTCAGCGTCGGCGAGTTGACGAGGTGGAACTGGATGTCCTTGAACATCCATTCGCTGTCCTCGCTTCTGTGCGCCTTAGGCCCGTACCCCTCGGCGTCCAGCTCGCGCGCCACGACCACGACCCGCTGCCCGATCGACTGCACATACCCCGAGAGCACCGCATCGTCGAGGACCGCCCGATCAATCTCCTTATGCGCGTCGGCGGCCTGGGCGATGATCTGCTTGTCGGTCGCGCAGCCCGTGCCCAGCGCGAGCGAAAGCAGGAGCAGCATGAGCCACGTCAGCGATGTCGATTTCGTATTTGGTTGCATGGTGTTGATCCTCGCGTTCCCATTCTACGCGATGTGTGGAGGGAGGGAGGGAGGCAATGAGGGAGAGGAGTACCAAGGACAGAACATTTTTTGCCTCTTTGCCTTCTTCCCTCCGTGCCTCTTCCCCTCATTCCCTCATTTGTCATTCTCATTCGCCCATTGTGCCGATAACATTATACTGAAGAGTCGAGTTGCTGGAGGTTTAGCACGTGAAATCGTTCAAGGACTGGATGGCCGAAGGAGATACGTTGTACCAACAGGCACTGCGCGAGTTCCAGGAGCTTGAGCAGCAGTTGCACGATGTCGAGCAGCGACTGGCCATCAAGAAGGACGAGCTGAATCAGATCGCCGCCGTCGTCGGCAAGCCGCCTTTGGAGACCGCGCGTAAGCCGCAGGTCGAGCTGATCGACCACCACAGCGTCGGATCGGTCGCCAACACCCCCGCCACCATCGCCCGCGCCCTGACCGGCCGCGGGCTGGGCGGCGGACGCTGACCTCCGCTTAAGACCTCGTCGAGCGCCAACTGGATCGCACCGCTTCCCCGCAAAAACCGCGGCGCCCAACATTTTGCACGAGTCGCTGCGTCGGCGTCACGATCACGGGGAATCCCGTTCAATCTGATACCGAGCGATACCCCAATCAGCCTGCGCGCTTCTTGGCGACGTCGAGTTTGACCTGCAGGTCGGATGGCCAGGCTTCGCGGGGAAGCCGCTGGATCTGTTGATACATGTGTAGCGCCATGCGCCAGTCGCCTTTGTCGGCGGCGACCAAGCCGCGTTTGCGGAGGGTCTGCCCGAGGTCGCGTGCCTGCTCGGGGGTGAGGTTGTCGGGGATGACAACGTCGTCGGATGGCGTCACATCCACCCCTGCCGGCGCGGGAATGACAGCGGCCGGCTGTTCCACAACCGGACGCGGCGCGGGCGGCAACGTGGGAACGGGCGCGGGTTTCACATCGGGCGCGGGACTCGGCTTCACTTCCGGCGCCGGCGCAACGGCGACGGGCGCTGGCTTGGACTTCGGTGCAGCAATAGTCGGTGCCGCGGCGCCGGGCGAGCCGGATTTGGGAATCGGAGTCGTGCCGACCGTCGCCGGCTTGTCGAGTTGGGCCCGTAACGCGGTCCACTTGGCGGACAGCCAGTCGGTTGATTGCTCACGCAGTTCGGGGCGCAGGAACATCACGATGCCGGTCCCCACGCCCCCGATCAGCAGCAGCGTGATTGCGGTCTTAAAGAATCCAAAGCGCTTGCCGCCTGGCTGGCCGGGCGGCTTGAAATCGAGTTGGAACGCAGCGGCAAGTTCGCGGGCGCTGAGAATCTGCTCTTCCTTATTCGAGACCCGGTCGACGGCCTGTCGTGTTGCCAGCGCCGAGGGGGCCGTCGGGCGCGAGGTCCGCTGTGAGGCGATCGCCGGCAGACCGGGCGCGATAGGCGGCGCAGGTTTCGGGACCGCCGGCGCGGGACGCGGCGTTTCTTCGGGGAAATGGTCGGCTTGCAGATCAAGCGACGTCCCGCCGTCCATGCCCGTTTCGGACGACGCAGGTCCGGCACTGACCGCCATCTCCGGCACCGGCTCGAGCCACACGTCCGGGTCGGCGGGAAGATCCTGCGATTTGATGCAGTGCGGGCAGTTCGGGGCGGCGGCGTCGATCTGCTCGCCGCAATGATAACAAATGCCGAATTCACGACTTAGCCCGCGCACGGAAGCGGCGAACGTCCACAACTGGTGCGTGGTCGGCCCGCGGACGATCGAGCGGGGTGTGACGTGGCCTTTCCTAACTAATGACAGCAGCGTGACATACCGCATACCCGGGGCCGACGGGTTGCGGGCCTGGAGGACAAACCAAGGCCCGATCCGCTGCCGCGTCGCCGACCGCGTCGCCGACGAGTCTTCCATCGTGCAGCGCGGGCACGGCTGCAGCACATCAGCGCGAATAACCCCGCAAAAGGGGCAAACGTGCTTCCCCGTGAGCTGCTGCCGCACGTCGGCGGCATCGGCGACACCGGGGCGGGTGGTCGAGTTGGGTTCGGTGAGCTGCGTCAAGTCGGCTGACAGGGTATTCATTTGCGCCGGAGGTTTCCAGTTCAAAGACGTCGAAGTCGCCCCGAAGAGACGCACATACGATCGCGCTGGAAGAACGGACCGAAATTTTGAAATAGGGGTTGCAAGCCGAGCGGGGATGTGAGATAGTTCGTGGGCCGTCGGTTCCCCCGTGAAAGGTCCCCCCCTCCTTTCGCACCCGACGGCATTTTTATGCGCCGATTTTTGACGCGTCGCGCGAACGGGCAGGACAATGCTTCTCCCCCTCGCGCCGTCTGAATGCGGCGATGCGTTCCATCCACCTGCTCGTTGCGGCGTTAATTGCCGTCCACCAGATGCTTGATGGCTTCAGTGCCCTGTTTGGCGCGGACCCGCATCGGGTTGTCGCACTGCAAGCGGACTCCCTCGCGGTTATTCAAATCGGCGCACCGACGTCGCGGTCAGGATCAGGAGGCGGCCGTCGGCGTCGGGGAGATAGGCGAGGGCGGGCGTGGGGTCGATGTAGTCGGTCCCCTTCACGCCGAAATGCCGGTCGCCGAAGAACGCGGGCGTGAGACGGGTGGCCTGTCGGACGCCGGCGTCGGCGCCGTCAGCAATGGCGAAGTACGCGCCACCGGCCGCGGGGATAAACCCGGCGAGCGTGGCGCCGGACGCAATGGCAATGCCGACCGCGGTCGGGCGCTGGTTGGGCGACAGAATGAACCGTTGCGCCAGCGTCGGCGTGCGGCCGCCGGTGATCTGCCCGATGACGATAGCGCCGCTGTCCCCGTTAGCGAAAACGCCGAGGTCGTGCATCTGTCGCTGCTTGCCGTCGGTCTCCGTGCCGGTGAGCGACCACGTCGCGCTTGAGGCGGTATCGACCTGCCCCGCAGGGGTGACGGTGCGGGAAAATACGGTAAACGACTTGCTGGTGTGAACGACATTGCCGGGCGTGCCCTCGGTCCGCAGGAACGCCTCCGAGGCGACGACGCGATACCCGCCGTCGGCGCGGGGTTGGATCTCGCCGAGCTTGGGAATTTTGGTGTAGGAGCGGATGCCGTGGACCTCGTAGGACGAGCGATCGGTGAGGACGGTGCGCTGCCCGGCGGTGCCGAAGGTCGTGTCGCGCCGGCCGGTGGAGGTCAGGCGCATGATCGCGAGTTCGTTCTGATCGGAGGCCCACAGGATGTCGGACGTCTCGTCGATCCGCCGGGTGGCGCGGCTGTAGGTGACGAGCAGCTTGCCGCGCGGCAGCGGAGTCAGTTGATCGACCGCAAGCGACACGCTGTATTTGAGTTCCATCAGCTCCGGCGTGGGCGCGGTTGCGGTGTACGAGAAGACGCCGGCGTCGCCGTAGGTGGTATCGGTCGACCCGTTCGAGTTGTAGCGGGCGACGCGCAGCGTCTTGCCGTCGCTATCAATGCCGGCGGCGTAGAGGGTATTGGAGCGGCGGTCGTAGGCGAGTTGCGTGACGTCAAATACGCCCAGGCGGATGCGTCCATCGACGCCCCAACTGGAATCGGGCCTGCCCGATCCATCAAACTTATAAAGGAAATGCTTTCGACCGGCGACCGCGTCGACCCATGTCGCGCTCGTGACGGCGAGTGCCGTCCCGTCGGCGGCGGTGTTCGCGGGCATCGTCAGCGTGCCTGCATCGGCGAACGAGAGATCAAGCCCGGTCACGGAGAACAGACGACGTGCTTCAAACGCTTCGCAGTGAGACATTGAAGTCCCTTTCCTTCCGCAGATGGTCGTTCGCACACAAGACGTGAGAGCTGCTTATAGCGTAACGATTGTGGGCGCCCGCGGCAGCGGAAATGGGCGGGATGCGGCTTTGTGACGAGGTGAAAATGTCGCAGGGCAGATGCGGGAAACTTGCGGTCATCCACGCCGCAGCACGGGATGACCCCGCGCGATTGCCTTGCCCGGAACGGCTCGCGCAAGTCCGGCAGACAGTGAAGCGGGTTGGACCTTCAGAATGCGCGCAACGCGACTTCGCGCAATCCAGAAAAATATTCTGCGTTTGCAGCACGCCAATGCGGGGGCGTTGCGCGATCGGTCCTGGTTTCGCGCAACAAGGCGTCTATCTATAGAGGGACCCCCATGCGCCGACCGAACGAATTGTTGCCGCGGTCATCCCGTCGCGAAGGGAACGAGGCCGGCGCAAGTGAATTTGAACAAACAAACCCACCTGCCTTTTTGGCATGCCAGATCAGTCGAATCGACGGGAATGCACGGTTGGGTGTGAGAAGCAGGGAAATCGCACGGGCGCGCACCTGACTTCCTCCCGCGTACTCGTGGGGGTTGGGGAGGCGGCGTTGCGGTCGCGAGGGCGTTGCAGAAAAAGTCTGGCTTCTGCCGCGACGGCGCAAGCGACGGTCGCGTTGGTATCACAGGCTATTTCAGAACTGGAGAGAGAACCGCAGGTGACGCAGATTTCCAATGCGATTCATCTGCGCAATCTGCGTAATCTGAGGTTCTGGAATCTTCTCTAAGGCAATCGGGAGTCACTTGCGCGTTCGCGGGAGTTTGTGTGTGCGAGAGTCGGTCGCGAAGAACAGCCCCACTTCAACCCTGCTTTGACGCGAGGTTCTGGAGGAAGAAAATTTCGTTGACCGTCTGGCAAAAATCGTGGTATACTTGCGTCGTTGCCGCTCGACTCATTTCTGTTGCGGCAGGTTTTTTTGTTGTTAAGTAAGAGACGTACACGTCTTGTGACCGACGCCGATTCAACTGCTGTTTAATTGGCTTGCGGCCATCAACGATTGTGATGAATTGACGCGGTGAATTGTCACCGTGGAATTGATTTGGCCCCCGCGCTAAGCGATGGTCTTCGGCATGCGCCTCCTGTCGCCCGCCAAAGTCAATCTGCATTTGCGCGTCGGGCCGGTCCGTTCGGACGGGTTCCATCCGCTCGTGTCATGGATGGTGACCGTCGGGCTCTTTGACATACTGGATTTCTCGCTGGACGCGGCGGGTCGAGTGACGTTAGTCAGCTCCGATCCGACGCTGCCGGTCGATGATCGCAACCTGATCGTTCGGGCCGCCCGACTGCTTCAGACACACGCGATGACGCCGATGACGAATGCCCCGCAAGGGGACGTTGCCGGTGAACGTCGTCGTCGTGCCTGGGAGGAAAGCGGTGGGCCTCCCGGCGTCCATGTTCGAGTCGCCAAAGCCATCCCCACAGGTGGTGGACTTGGCGGAGGAAGCTCGAACGCGGCCGCCACCCTGCTGGGCCTGAACGCGCTCTGGAACTTGTCATTCGACCAGCAGCAACTGACCGCGATGGCCGCCCAACTGGGCAGCGATGTGCCGTTCTTTCTGAGCGGCGCCAGCAGTGTGTGCCAAGGCCGTGGTGAGATCGTTCGCCCGATCGATCCCCCTGCGGTTTGTAAGTGGGTCTTGCTCATGCTGCCGGAGATATCGATGCCCACGCAAGCGGTCTATCAGCGCTTTGACACGATGCACGATTCGGCTTCCGCATCCGGTTGGGATGAAGCGGTTGATTGGTCGCAGTGGCGCACATTGGTTGCGGAGGAACTACTGCGTGTGCTCCGGAACGATCTGGAGCCCCCCGCTTTCGACCGGGTGCCCGAACTGGGCGTGCTTCGAGAAAGCGCCGAGCAGATTGCTGCTCGACCCGTCCGCATGTCCGGCAGCGGTTCAACGCTTTTCACTTTGTTCGATACAAAGAGCGACGCGTTGGCCGTGGAAAATGAAATCCAGCGTCAGTTGTCGGTGCGTACACCCGTCGTCAAGACATGGGTCGCACCGATCGCACCGGATGTGGCGAAAGCCACGCCCGGGGCTTGATGGCGTTACACGTTTGAGCCGGAACGCGCGGGCCCAACCAACCCCGTTCCAAGCCGGCCGGCGTGGCAGATCTGACGGATCGCCCGGCTTCGGCACTTGGCCCGCAATCGACACATTGCGTGCCGCTTCATTTCTCCCGCCGAGATCAGGCGATCAACAATCTCGGGGGCACCTCGCTATCTGAGCGGTTCACGGCCGAACGGATCAACGGTGTACGGCAACGGAGTGTCCTATGCATCTGTCGGAGATCAAAATCCACCTCTGCCCGCCAAGCGCCGGACGCTTGAAGGCCTTCTGCTCACTCACCCTCGACGACGCGCTGGTCATCCGCGACGTCAAAGTCATCGGCGGTGATACCGGGCTGTTCCTCGCGATGCCGTCCCGCAAGCTCAACGACCATTGCGGGCGCTGCCACGAGAAAAACCACCTGCGCGCCCGCTACTGCAACCACTGCGGCCTGCGCCTCAACGAGAACCGCCACCAGCGCTACCGCCTTGGCCCGGACCGATTGAAGCTGCACGCCGACATCGCCCACCCGATCAACGCCTCGACGCGTAACCAGCTCGAGCGCGAGGTCTTCAACGCCTTCGAGCGCGAAGTCGAACGCAGCCGCGAGCCCGGCTACGTCCCCACGCCGATGGACACCGACGTCCCCGACCTGGCGTTCGCGCTCAAGACCGGCGCGGCGTAATCCCCGTGCGTTGCATTCATTGCCGCACCCCGGATTTTTGCTTGCCTGCGAGTCCTTGCTGATTTACGCTGTTGCGTGCGCATCCGGCGGCGTCCTTGCCTGCGGATCGTACTTCAACCTGGGAACGCCTCGATGGGACAGATCATCCGATGGCAGCCGCGACAGTGGACGAACTACCTGCGCGGCGCGACGCCCGTTTTCGTCGAAGCACTCGAAGCCCGTCGACTCTTCGTGGCGATCGATCCCACCTTCGGCGTCAATTCCCCCGGCGAACCGGTCGGGCGGCCTTATGACGACAACATCATCTACACCGTCGACAACATCTACACCGTGCTGCACGTCTACGCGGACGGCTCGTCGCTCGGCTGCGTAAACGCCCCGGGTGATTCTGCGGCCCTGCTCAAGTTCGATGCCCGCGGCAACCGCGATTACACCTTCGCTGGCGACGGCAGTCTTCGGCTCGTCGACGCGGGCAACTCGGGCACCGCCGGCGGACGCGCCGACGTCGGCGCGGTCGGGCTGATTTACGCGTCAGTCTACGAAGAAGAACAAGGCGTCGAGCGCAGCTTCCTCCGCCGCTACACCGCTACCGGGCAGCTCGACACGACTTTCGGAATCGGCGGGACGATCGAGTACGCCTTCAACGTCGCCGACGCCGAAAGCGGATTTGCCGGCGGACGCACGACCGTGCTCCCCGACGGCAAAGTCCTCGTCTTCGGCAGCGCCGGGCATTTCGTCCCTTCGACCGACCTCTTCAACGGCGACGCGCTCGTCGCGCGACTGAACGCC
Source organism: Tepidisphaerales bacterium (assembly GCA_038224615.1). GTDB lineage: Bacteria > Planctomycetota > Phycisphaerae > Tepidisphaerales > Tepidisphaeraceae > JBBRFH01. The sequence goes on along the minus strand of JBBRFH010000002.1, from coordinate 5,374 downwards.
GACGGCACGCTCGACACCACCTTCGGCGCCGGCGGAGTCGTGCGCCTCGAACTCGGCAGCAACGATAGCGTCAGCTTCACCACCACCGACGCCCAAGGCCGCCTCTATCTCGCCGGACAAAGCCGCCGGCCGAGCGGAAACGGGACGGACACTTCGCAGTCGTTCGTCGTCCGCCTGCTGCCCAACGGGCAGATCGATCTCTCCTACGGCAAGCGCGGCGTGCTGGCGATCGCGCTCGGCGATCGGCAGACGAGCTTTGAAGGCATGATCATCGACGACCACGGCCGCCTTCTCCTGTCCGCCGGCTGGTACACCGATCTCGACGCCGGCTCTGACCGCGCGCTGATGTACCACGACCTGACATCGCAGAGCGGCGTCCTGCGACTCACCCCCGACGGGCAGATCGACACCACCTTCTCCGGCGACGGCGTGCTCATGTTCGGCAGCGGCGAACCGTGGGCGTGGAACAACCTCCACCTGCTCCGCGCCGCCGACGGCAAGGTGCTTTTTTCCACCGACTTCGACGGCAACGGCCGCAGCTACGTCGGACGCAGCGTCGATCTTGTGCAGCTCAACGACGACGGCTCGCTGGACCAGACATTTGGCGACGCCGGCATCTGGACCGGCCCGCCCGACCTGCTCCCGATCGACACGATCATCGCCGAAGGAAACTACGTCTACTTCTCGGCGACCAAGGTGATTGGCGAATGGGACTTAGCCGATGCGCACCTGGTTCGCATCGACCTCAGTGCCCCCGGCGCAAGCGTCGGTGGGCCTGCCTCCATCGTCGACCTCAGCGGCCCGCTGACGCTCATCGACATCGGCGTCATCGACCCCGGCGGCACGACGATCACGCTCAACGGCAGCGCGTCCGTCCCCACCGCCCCGCTCCCGCCTGTTATGCCGCCTCCAGTAGATCCCGAACCGGCCCCCGACCAGCCTTCGGTCGCGCCCGGCGATGATACCGGCTCAGGTTTCGCGATCGCGCAAGCGGACAAAGCGTCACGCCCAGCGTGGGACGGCATGGCCTCGCTGCTGTCGCTGAACACCGAGGATGATCTGTTCGACCGCGTCAATGCCGACGTTTTGGTCTGAGAAAATACTCCTCATCGCCGCGCAGAAAGAAGGGCCTCTCGTTGGATCGAGAGGCCCTGGTTCGATGGTTAGATTCAGAGTCGGCGCGCTATGCCGACGGCGTGGGTTTGCCCATTTCGACGAGCTGGCGGTAGTGCGAGCCCATGGCGGCGAGCATGGTCTTGTGGGCGTTGTACTGGATGCCGAACTCGTGGCAGGTGTCTTCCACGACCTTGGACAACGCCGGATAGTGGATGTGACAGATTCGGCTGAACAAGTGGTGTTCGACCTGGAAATTCAACCCGCCAAGAAACCAGCAAAGGAGCTTGCTGCGGCGGGCGAAGTCGACGGTGGTCTGGACTTGATGGATCGCCCACTCGTTGTTCATCTTAAGCCCGGCGGGTGGGACTTCGACCGGCATGGGGAAATCGGCTTCCTCGACGCAATGCGCCAGTTGGAAGACGACCGCCAGCACCACGCCGCTGGTGAACGCCGCGATCGCGTACACGCTGGCAACGGCCCACCACGGGTGATGCAGCAGCAGCGGAATCAGGAACACCAGCGAGAAGAAGACCACCTTGCCGCCGATGAAGACGACCAGATTCCAGCCCTTGGGGCGCGGGATCTTGTGGCCGCCGATGCGGGCGGTGGCGACGTTGTAGAAGTCGTCGATGAAGTGCCACTTGATCGACAGGAAGCCGTACAGCACCCACAGGTAGATGCCCTGGGCGCGGTGGAACCAATAGCGCGGCTGGTGCGGTGAGAGTCGGCCGAAGATGCCGACCTCAATGTCGTCGTCGTGGCCGGTGATGTTCGTGTAGGTGTGGTGGATGGAATTGTGCTTCCAGTCCCACAGGTAGCTGCTGCCGCCGATCAGATCGAGGGTCATCGCCATCATGCGATTCACCCACTTGCGCTCGGAATACGCCTTGTGCCCGCCGTCGTGCTGGATGTTGAACCCGATCGCCGCCAGCCCGAAGCCGAGCAGGATCGCCAGGGGGACGACGAAGTACCAACTGCTGACGAAGAACAGCAGCGTGGCGTAGATGGCGAAGAAGGCGACGAGGATCGAACCGGTCTTGAAATACATCTGTGGGCAATCGCGTTTTCGCTTGCCGGTCGTCTCGAAGTAGGCATCGACGCGCTTGCGCAATTCGCGCAGGAAGCGATCCGAGCCGTTGAATTTCAGCTTTTTGACACCCTCGGCCTGCGGTTTAGCGACGCCGGCGACGGGTGCGTTCGAGACAGTCGGGGACGGGGTCATAAATTTGAGTCTCACAAATGTCTAGGCGCGATCCATCGCGCCGCTTTAAGAACTCAATTGTACTCCGAGGACGGTCGACCACGCGCGGCCGATTGCATTAATTTCGAGTTATTGCCGCAGGGAATACCCTCGGCCGCCCGTTGCCGCTCAGCGGACGTCGCCACCCTTGAAGGGGCCCACGCCTGCGGCCTGGTAGACGAGGTTCAGTGCCCGCACCACGCGTCGGCCGTCCTCGCCGGTGCATGCCGGGGTGCGCTTTTCCTGCACGGCGAGGGCAAAATCGCGGATGTTGTCCAGAGGTCTCGAACCAATGCTGCGCTACGGATTTCGTCATTCATCGTTGGTTCGGAATGCGGGTCTCGTCATTCGGATTTGGCTGACCGCCGATGACCGACTTGACGCCGCGACCGTTTCTCTCGTATCCTCACTCACTAATGGCCGTCCCGGTCCTCAATCTCGCCTCGCTGACGGTGGTCGTACGACCGGCCGTCGGGACGGCGTCCGTGACCTTCGGACGCTGACCGCCGGCCCCCTACCTCCTGCTTCGCGTGCCGATCGTGCCCATTGCGAGGGAATCGGCGGTCTGAAGTACCCCGCTTTTGAGCCTGATACGAAGAATTCTATTGTCGCAACCGACGCTGTCCGCTAGATTTGCCGGACTCACAAGCGCGTCGGATGCCCGATTTTTGGCGTCCGAAGCCTCTTTTTACACCTGACCACGAGCCAACCATGACGTTGATCAACCAGCCTGTCACCAAGAAAATCCCCGCCCCCGGCGGCGCACCCCGTTTCAAAGGCAAGACCGGCGCCAAGATCCTGCACGAGATGCTCGTCGGCCCGCACAAGGTCGAAGTGATGTTCGGGTATCCCGGCGGGGCAATTTTGCCGGTGTTCGACGAGATCTATCGCAGCCCGGCGAAGTTCATCCTGAACCGTCACGAGCAGGCGTCCGGCCACTGTGCCGACGGCTACGCCCGCGCGACCGGCAAGCCCGGCATCTGCCTGGTGACGTCGGGCCCGGCGGCGACCAACATGATCACGCCGATGGCGACGGCCCAGATGGACTCGATCCCCATGGTCGTCATCAGCGGGCAGGTCGCCACCAAGGTGATCGGCAACGACGCCTTCCAGGAGGCCGACGTCACCGGCATCAGCCGCCCGTGTACGAAGTGGAACTATCTCGTCAAGGACATCCGCGAACTGCCGCGCATCATCAATGAGGCGTTCATCATCGCCACGTCGGGCCGGCCCGGCCCGGTGCTCATCGACCTGCCCAAAGACGTCTCGGCAGGCCTCTGCCCCGAGGAAGTCGACGACACGCCCCGCCCGCACGTCGTCAAGCGCCAGACCGCCAGCCTTTCCGGCGGCAGCAACAAGCAGATCCACGAGGCGGCCGAACTCATCAACCGCTCCGAGAAGCCCGTCCTCTACGTCGGTGGCGGCGCGATCATCAGCGGCGCGTGGAAGGAAGTCCGCGAGCTGTCCGAGAAAGGCCAGATCCCCTGCACCACCACACTGCTGGGCCTGGGCGCGTTCGACGAACTGAACAACAAGACGCTCAACATGCTCGGCATGCACGGCAGCGCCTACGCCAACTACGCCGTGCAGGAGTCCGACTGCCTGATCGCGGTCGGTGCCCGGTTTGACGACCGCGTCACCGGCAACCTCGCGACGTTCGCCCCGCACGCCAAGATCATCCACATCGACATCGACCCGTCGTCGATCAGCAAGACCGTCGATGTCGACGTCCCGGTCGTCGGCGATGCGCGGCTGAGCCTGCAGCAGATGCTGCCGCTCATCGAACCGCGCGACCGCAAGGGCTGGTTCGGCACGATCCAGGAATGGAAGAACCAGTTCCCGTTCAAGTACTTCGACGACGCCCCGCTGGCCAAGCCGCAGTACGTGATCGAGGAGATCAACCGACAGACCAAGAGCGAGGCGATCATCTCCACCGGCGTCGGCCAGCACCAGATGTGGGCAGCGCAGTTCTACCGCTGGCGCTTCCCGCGCCAGTTCATCACCAGCGGCGGCCTGGGCACGATGGGCTTCGGCCTGCCCGCGGCCATGGGCGCGGCGCTGGGCAGCCCCGGCAAGACCGTCATCGACATCGACGGCGACGGCTCGTACCTGATGACCTGCTACGAACTGGCGACCATCGCCGAGTACAACATCAACGTGAAGGCGGTCATTCTCAACAATGAGTTCCAGGGCATGATCAAGCAGTGGCAAGACCTCTTCTACGACAAGCGCTACAGCCACTCGACGATGAAAAACCCGAACTTCGCGATGATGGCCGAGGCGTTCGGCGTGAAGGGCCTGATCTGCAACGACAAGCGAGACGTCCCGAAGATCGTCGACCAGATGCTCAGCCACGACGGCCCGGTCGTCGTCGATTTCAGAGTCGACCCCAACGAGCACGTCTACCCGATGGTCCCCGCCGGCAAGGGCCTGCACGAACTCACCCTCGGCACCGTCGGCAACGAAGGCGGCCATTGCGCAGGCCAGGAGTCCTTCGGACTGGACGCGGGTAGTCTGGCGTAAACGCATAGCCAAGGGCACGCTTGAACGTGACGAAGTGGATCTGATAAAGTCCTGTTCGTTATTTGCGTCGGCAGTCCATCAAATGGCGCGTCTCACGCGTGCCTACAGCGTGCGGCACGCCAACGAGCTTCCGCGACTCTCGCGGAGAGCCCTGTTTGTTCAAATTTGCGCGCGACAGCTGACCTGCGTGTCCTGGCTCAGCCCAACGTGATGGAACGCAAGCCGTGAATTATGGATACGATGGCACCCTAACATAAGCCAAAAACGCAAGTCAAAACTCGCGAAGGCGCAAGCGTCATCCGCCTTGGTCTACGGCAATAGAGAGTCCCTTGCGCCTTCGCGAACTTTTTGTGTTCAAAAAGCCGGTTTCGCACAATCGTCCCCACCCCAACCCGCCCGCGGCGGACCGGGAACCGGAGCCGGACGCACACGCGATTGCCCTGCCCAACCGGGACCACGCGTGTAAGGAATCTTGACACTGCTTCCCAATGCGTT
>JBBRFH010000001.1:0-48117 GCA_038224615.1 Tepidisphaerales bacterium | reverse complement strand
CGTAGGCGATGTCGCCGCCCTGCTGCTTGTAGACGGTTTCGAGCGCGAGTTGCAGTTGGGATTCGTTGAGCCCGGCGCGGATGTGCTTGATCGCCTGCCCGTAGGCCAGTTCGGTGATCCTGGCGGCGTGCTCGATGAGCTTCAATTCTGCGGGCGATTTCACCGCGCGCAGCGCCGTCAGCAGTTGTGTCTTGTCGTCGATCTTCACCCCCGGCACTCGCTGCGCGACCTGCTGGAAGACGTTCAGGTCGCTCGACACCGCAGCGGGGTAGACCGCGAACGGGTGCAGGCAGGCGGCATGCTTACGCTTCCGCAGCGCCGTCGTCACGAAACCGGGCAGTTGGTTCGTCCGGTAGATGGTGGTGAAGCCCAGCCGCTGCTTGAGGGCCGACGTGATCGGATCGCGGTAGCCTTCCCAGCGTTCCATCTCGGGATTGGAGGGCTTGAGGAAAAGCGCGATCCGCCGCTGCGGGTTGTCGCTTTTTGGGTCGAACATCAGCACCGCGCCGGGTTCGTTGCGCAGCCCGGTGAGGTAGACGAAATTATCGTCGATCTTCGACTTTCCGCCCGGCCCCTGCTGTTCGCCAGCAAAAACGAGCGCGACGGCACCGTCGAGCGATTTGAGCAATTTGTTCCGACGCGCAACGTGTTCGGCAATGGTGATCATGCTGTCCTCGAAGTGTATCCAACACATGGGCGGCTGTCGTGGAATCCGCTACCATCCCGCGGCATGGCGGAAATGCGGAAGGGTTTCGTCACATTTCGCAGCGTTCTGATCGGACTGGTCGGCGTCGTGCTGATCAACCTCCTCACCCCCTACAACAACTACGTCGTCAACCAGAGCGGCATCGTCGGCAACTCGCTCTCGATCGGCGCGGTGATCTTCACCGTACTCGTGATCGGTCTGGTCAACGCCCCGCTGCTGCGCCTCGCCCCGCGATGGGCACTGGCGCGCAATGAACTGGCCGTCACTGTCGGCATGGTGCTGGTCGGTTGCGCGATCCCCAGTGTCGGGCTCTTCCGTTACCTGCCGGGGCATCTCGTCGGGCCGTTCTATATCTCGGCACAGAACGCGCAGCACGCGGAGTTCGTCCGCAACCTGCACTTGCCCGACTGGCTGTTTCCGACGTTCGCCAGCACCGACCCCGCCGAGCGCGGGAACGAAGCGGTGGTGCAGAATTTCTACGGGCGCGTGCCGGTGGCGGGCGACGACACGTTCGTCAACCGCGTCATCGGTGTGCCGTGGCGCGCGTGGGTCAGGCCGCTGGCGATGTGGGGCATCTTTGTCAGCCTGTTATTGGCGGCGCTGATGTGCATCACCGTGATCTTCAGGCGGCAGTGGGTGGAGAACGAGCGGCTGCCGTTTCCGATCGCGACCGTGTACGGCGCGCTGATCGACCCGCCCGAGCCGGGCCGCGCGTTCAACAAGCTCTTCCGCGCCCGATCGTTCTGGATCCCCGCGGCACTCGTGTTCTTTACGCATCTGATCTCGGGCCTGCACCAGTACGCGCCGAACGCCCCGGAGATCCCGCTGAGTTACGACCTCAAGCCGATGTTCGCCGACAGCGCGTTCTGGTCGCAAGGCGAGTGGTACTTCTTCCAGCAGCGTATCTACTTCACGGTGATCGGGATCAGCTACTTCGTTCAGACGCGTGTGCTGCTCAGCCTCGTCACCTTCTGCATGGCCGCCAATCTCATGCAGATGGTGATGCGCAGCGCCGGCTCGGATTACACGCTGCCGATGCAGGAGGACCAGACGCTGGGGTCGGCGACGGTGATGCTCATGATCATCCTGTGGGTGGCCCGCAAGCACATCCACGCCGTCGCGCGGCAGATGGTTGGACAAGGTCGCACGAACGACGCCCGCGGGTTCTATCTCCCCTACGCGCTGGCCGGCTGGGGCGTGGTGCTGTGTGCGATCGGCATGATGGTGTGGCTTGTCGCCGCCAGCGCATCGTTCGCGGGCGCCGCGATCATCGTCCTCATGATGCTCGCGATCCTGCTGCTGGTCGGCCGTGTGGTCGCCGAGACGGGCATCCTCTACGTGCTGATCGCCACGCCGCTCACCCAGCCGATGATTTACGGCGTGCAGGGGCTTGAGAGTTCGACGCTGCGCACGACGGTCAACTCGTTCTTCTTTGGGCGCGTGTTCTTCAACCTCTTTCTACACGACACGCGAGAGGCACTGCCCAACTACTCGACGACGGCGCTGCGCCTGACCGACCAGTCCGTCGTCGAGCGCGAGAGCTCGAAGCGTTCGGCATGGCTCTACGTCGGCGTGCTGCTGCTGGCGCTGCTCGTCGCCTACGTAACGGCGGGCGCATCGACGCTGTACTGTTTCTACAACTACGCCGCCACGCTCGGCACGCCGCCCGTTGCCCCGCTATCGGAATGGCCGACCGTTGCGATGCCGCGGGTGGCGATCGAGCAGGCGATCAACTTCATCCCGCCCGGCAACGGCACCGCCGTCAGCCATTCGCACGCGGCACTGTTCGGTATCGGCGCGCTCGTCACACTCGTGCTTAGTTTTCTCAATCTCCGTTTCGCCGGCTGGCCCCTGCCGCCGGTGGGAATGCTGCTGAGCACTTCGTGGGGAGTGCAGACGACCTGGCTGAGCCTGCTGATCGGCTGGATCGCCAAGACCCTGCTCGTGCGCCTCGGCGGCAGCCGCCTGTTCTTCGCCTCCCAGTCGGTCTTCATCGGCCTGGTCGTCGGCGAGATCGCCGCCATGGGCTTGTGGATCATCGTCGCGCTCGTCCTCGCCTCGATGGGCATCGAGTACAAGGTCATCCAATTACTGCCGATGTAAGAGAGTGATGCGTGTGGCGTGATGAGTGTGGCGTGAGGCCTCCTGCCCGCGCCACAGTGTGCTACATCTTGGCGATCCACGCGATCGTCTTGTCGGCCAGACGATCGAGCGCGCGCACTGAGAGTTCGAGATGTTCTTCCTTCGTGTCCTCGATCTTGTTGTGCGAGATGCCGTAGAGGCTCTGCACGAAGAGCATGATCGTCGGCGTGCCGGTGCGGCAGACCTCGGCGGCGTCGTGGAGCGGGCCCGAGGGCAGGCGGTGGCTGACGCCGCAGATTTCCTTGATCGCCGTATCGCCCATCTCGATCAGTTCGGGATGAAACGGGAACGGCTGGATCTGCCAGATCTTCTTCCAGGCGACTTCGATCTTTTCTTCGTTTGCGATGCGCTCGCCGGCGTCACGCGATTCGCGGTACATGGTGGCGAGTTTGTCGGCATCGAGGTGACGCTGATCAAGTGTCATCGTCGCTTCGCCGACGACGGCAGTGACGATGCCGGGCTTGGTGACGACGCTGCCGACCGTGCAGACGCCGCCGTGCTTGACGGCGATTTCGCGGACGGCCAGGTGAAGCTTCGACACGCCGCCGAGCGCGTCGCGGCGGTGTGACATCGGGGTCGATCCCGAGTGCGCCGCCTGGCCGGTGAACGTGACCTGATGCCGCTCGACGCCGAACGTGCCGAGTACCACGCCCATTGGCAACCGCATGCTCTCGAGCACCGGTCCCTGCTCGATATGAAGTTCGAGATAGGCGGCGGCCTTCTTCATTTCGTTCTGCGCTTCGAGCGCCAGGTGCATCTCGATGCCATGCTCGCGCACGGCGTCGGCGAGCTTGATGCCCTGCTTGTCGACCAGATCGCGCACTTCATCCGGCACCAGCGCGCCCGAAGCAGCGCTCGATCCGAACAAACTCCGCCCGAACCGCGCGCCTTCCTCATCCGCCCAGTCCACCAGCCGCACCGTAACGGCGGGCGTCCCCAGGGCGGCGATTCGGCGCAGCACTTCGAGTCCGGCGAGCGCGTCCAGGCACCCGTCAAGCCACCCGCCGCCCGGCACCGAATCGATGTGCCCGCCGATGAGCAGTTCCTTGTCCGACGCCCCCTTCAACGTCGCCCACAGATTGCCGGCCGGATCCTGCTTCACTTCCACAGGCAGCGCCGCCAGCTTCTCGCGCAGCCACTGCCGCGCCTTGGCCCACGTCGGGGTAAACGCCACGCGCTGCGCCCCGTCAGCGTCCCCGGTGAGTTCGCGAAGTTCCTTCAATTCAGCAACGGTTCGTTTCGGATCAAGCATGGGTGACCTTGGGAGGGGTTAGAGGTTGGCAGTTAGGGGTTGGGAGTTGGTGATTGGGGGTTAGTTGTTATTTGCTATTTTTTATTCGTTACTTGTTATTTGTTACTTGTTACTTGTCGCAACTGGTAGCACGAGCGACTTTCGCGCGTCGAGCGTCGAGCGTCGCCCAGTAACAAGTAACAAGTAACCGGCAACCGGCAACCAGTAATCCGTAACCGGCAACCAATGACCCGCAGCCACCACCCCGCTCACTTGTTCCGCCAGACCGGATCGTGCGCTGAGTCGGCGGCGGTGGCGAACCAGCGGGTGGTGATGGTTTTTTGCTGGGTGTAGAAGCTGACGCCCTCGGTGCCCTGGACGTGGAGGTCGCCGAAGAAGGAGGCGTTCCAGCCGGAGAACGGGAACCACGCCATCGGCGCTGGCACGCCGACGTTGATGCCGATCATGCCGGCGCTGAAGTGATGCTTGAACTGGCGTGCGGCATAGCCGCTGCTGGTGAAGATCGACGCGCCGTTGCCGTACAGGCTTTGCTTGCCGACGTTAAGGGCCTGTTCGAGCGTTGTCGCACGGATGACCGACAGCACCGGGCCGAAGATCTCGTCGCGCGCCAGTTGCATCTGCGGTTCGACGCGATCGACGATGGACGGGCGGAGGAAAAATCCTTCGCCCGCCGGCACTTTCGCCCGGCCGTCCAGCGCGACGGTTGCGCCTTCGCGCTGGGCGGTGTCCATGTACCCCGCCACCCGATCGCGATGCACCCTGGAGATCAGCGGCCCCATGTCGACTGCTTCGCCGGCGTCGGTCGGACCGACGGTCATCGCGTCCGCCTTCTCGCACAGGCGATCCACCAGCCGCCCCGCCACATCGCCCACCGGCACCGCAACCGCGCCGGCCATGCAGCGCTCCCCCGCGCAGCCGAACGCCGACGCCTGCAGCGCCGCAACCGCCTGCTCGATGTCGGCATCGGGCATGATGATCAGGTGATTCTTCGCGCCCCCCGCCGCCTGCACGCGCTTGCCGTGGCGCGTGCCGGTTTCGTAGACGTACTTGGCGATCGCCGTCGAGCCGACAAAGCTGATCGCCTTCACCAGACCGTGAGTCAGCAGCGCGTCGACGGCTTCCTTATCGCCGTGAATGATGCTGAACACCCCCGCCGGCACGCCCGCGTCGATGAGTGTCTGGCCGATGAAGTTGGCCGAGAGCGGAACTTTTTCGCTGGGCTTGAGGATGAAGGTATTCCCGCACGCCAGCGCGACAGGGAACATCCACATCGGCACCATCGCGGGAAAGTTGAAGGGGGTGATTCCCACGCACACGCCGACCGGATGCCGCACGGTTTCGCAGTCAACGTTGCGGGCGATGTCCGGCAGCGTCTGCCCCATGAGCAGGCTCGGGATCCCGCAGGCGAACTCGACAACCTCGATGCCGCGCTGCACCGACGCGCGGGCCTCGACCAGCGTCTTGCCGTGCTCGCGGGTGACGAGCCGGGACAACTCCTCGAAGCGCTGCAGCAACAATTCGCGGAACCTGAACATCACCCGCACGCGCTCGATGACCGGCGTCGCCGCCCACGCCGTCCCCGCTTCGGCGGCGGCGCGAACGGCTTGATCCACTTCGGTCGCCGACGCCAGCGGCACCTTCGCGATCACCGCGCCGCTCGACGGATTGAACACGTCCGACGACCGCGACGATGAACTGGTGATCCACTTCCCGCCGACGAGCATCTGGACGGAAGAAACTGGAACAAGCACCGGCGGATTGGCAACGGACATGAGGACTCCTGCGGTCGAGACGATATTCGTACTGTAGGGCATCCTGCCCATAGCGATCTTAGGAAAGGCAGAGCGTGGGCAGGATACCCACACTACAATACTCGCGCGCGATGGCGCTGCATTTGATTCGTCGATTCGTGTTTACTCGTGGATCGGTCTTCCTCTTCCTGCTTTACAAGGCGGATGGTGTTTGTATAGTAATCCGGTTTGGCTCGTACACAAGGGCGGGGTGCGACTGTCGTAGAACCAACCGACTCCGCCATCGAGCCCACACAAGTGCCCGATTGACAGTTCGAACCTTACACTTTGATCGGCCCGACCGAGCGTCTGACAGGTCCACACAAAATGTGCGCGCTTCGTCGCGCGCTGCTGTTGCGACGCATGATCCCGATTGACCGCTGCTCCCCTGCGAGCACTGACGAGTTGCCATGAGTGAAGCCGTTCGCAAGCACAAACAGTACCTGTTCCCCGCCGTCTCCATGTACTACAAGGAGCCGATCGAGATCGTGCGCGGCCAAGGCCACTACGTCTGGGATAGCGCCGGCAAGCGCTACCTCGACGCGTTCGGCGGCGTGCTGACGGTCTCTGTCGGTCACGCCAATCCGGTCGTCGTCAATGCGATCATCGAGCAGGTGAAGACGATCAGCCATACCTCGACGCTGTACGCCAGCGCGCCGCAGTCGAACCTCGCCGAGAAGCTGGCCCACATGACGCCGGGCAACCTGAAGAAAACCTTCTTCAGCAGCAGCGGCACCGAGGCCAACGAAACCGCCATGAACGCCGCCCGCGTCGCAACAGGCAACATGGACATCATCACGCTGCGGCATAGTTACTCCGGGCGCAGTTTGCAGACGCTGGCGGGGTGCGGACAATCGGGATGGAAGAAGGTTCCGCTACCCGTCTCCGGCATCAAGCACGCACACGCCCCCTACTGCTATCGCTGTCCGTTCGGCGCCAGGGACAGCAGCAACTGCAGCCTCGAGTGCGCCAACGACATTGAGGAGCTGATCCAGACGACGACCAACGGCACGATCGCGGCGTTCATGTCAGAGGTGGTGATCGGCTCGGGCGGCTTCATGGTCCCGCCGAAAGGCTACTTTGAACGTGCCGCGCAGATCGCCCGCAATTACGGCGGGATATTCATTGCCGACGAAGTGCAGACCGCCTGGGGCCGCACCGGTGGGCACTGGTGGGGCATCGAGCATTACGACGTCGTCCCTGACATCATCACCAGCGCCAAGGGCATGGGCAACGGCGCGCCCGTCGCGATGACGATCGCCACGCCTGAGGTGGCCGACAAGTTCCCCGGCATCACCTTCGCCACCTACGGCGGCAACCCCGTCAGCATGGCGGCCGCCACCGCAACGCTGAAGGTGATCGACGACAACAACCTCGTCGACAACTGCAAAACCCCCGGCACCTACCTCGGCCAGCGCTTCGCCGAACTAAAGGAAAAGTATCCCGTCATCGGCGACGCCCGCGGCATCGGCATGATGCAGGCGCTGGAATTCGTCGAAGACCGCAAAACCAAAAAGCCCGACCCCGCCACCGTCCTCAAGGTCTTCGAGAAGACCAAGGAACGCGGCGTCCTCATCGGCAAAGGCGGCGTCTGGGGCAACGTCATCCGCACCGGCCTGATGCTCAACGCCGCCAAAGACCAGGTGGACGAACTGGTCGACGCGATTGAGGCCGGGCTCGTGGCTGCTCAATAAAATGCTTTCACCACGAAGACACGAAGGAGGCACGAAGGAACACGAATACAAGAGGAGCCAATGCAAAGAAAACGGTTTTCTGCCTTCTTCTAGTTTCGTGTCGATTCGTGCAGATTCGGGGTTTCTCGTCTTCGTGCTCCTTCGTGCATCCTTCGTGTCTTCGTGGTAAATCGAACCTATGACGACACTCATCAAAAACGGCCGCATTATCACGGCGGTGGACGATTATCTGGCGGACGTGTTGATCGACGGAGAGACGATCAGCGCGATCGGCCGCAAGCTGCCCGAAGCCGGCGTTGATAAGGTCATCGACGCGGCCGGCCAGTACGTGATCCCCGGCGCGATCGACCCGCACGTCCACATGGAACTGCCCTTCGGCGGCACCGTCTCCAGCGACAGCTTCGAGACCGGCACCCGCGCCGCGGCGTTCGGTGGAACGACGTCGATCATCGACTTCGCCATCCAGTACAAGGGCAAGACGTTCCAGCAGACCATCGACGACTGGCACGCCAAGGCGCAAGGCAATTGCGCCATCGATTACTCGTACCACCTCGCGGTAACCCAATACGAGCCGCGACACGAGAGCGAGTTCAAAAAAATTGTCGATCAGGGCATTACAACGTTCAAACTCTTCCTCGCGTACCCGGGCGTGTTCATGGTCGACGACCAGACCATGTTCCGAGTCATGCGATCGGCAGGCGAAGCCGGCGGCTTGACGTTGGTTCACGCCGAGAATGGCGATGCCATCACGCTAAAAGTCGCCGAGCTGATGGCGGCCGGTAAGACCGAGCCGAAGTACCACGCCCAATCGCGCCCGCCGGTGATGCAGGCCGACGGCACCGCCCGCGCGCTGCGCGTCGCCGAGTTCGCCAACAGCCCGGTGTTTATCGTCCACGTTTCCTGCGAAGCGTCGATGATCGAACTTATGCGCGCCCGCGATCGCGGCAACCGCGCCTACGGCGAAACGTGTACGCAATATCTTTTCCTCGATGACTCGTGCTACGACAAGCCTGATTTTGAGGGTGCCAAGTACGTCTTCACCCCGCCGCTCGCCGGCCGTGAAAACATCGAGCCGCTCTGGAAGGCCCTCAAACTCGGCTATCTCCAGGAAGTCAGCACCGACCACTGCCCCTTCAACTTCAAAGGCCAAAAAGAACTCGGCCGCGGCGATTTCACCAAGATTCCCAACGGCGGGCCGGGTGTCGAAGACCGCCTCAGTGTCGTCTACGACGGCGCGATGCAGCGCGGCTGGACGCTCAATAAGTGGGTCGACGTCTGCTGCACCGCCAGCGCCAAGCTCTTCGGTATGTTCCCGAAAAAAGGCACGATCGCCGTCGGCTCCGATGCCGACATCGTGATCTTCGATCCGAACGTGAAGCGCACCATCAGCGCCAAAACGCACCACATGAACTGCGACTACAGCCTCTTTGAAGGCATGCAGATCACCGGCAAACCCGTCACGGTTCTCAGCCGCGGCAAGGTGGTGATCGACAACGACCAGTACGTCGGCAGCAAAATGGACGGTAATTTCCTCAAGCGCGGGCCGACGATCGGCATTTGATTTTTCACCACGAAGCGACGAAGTAGGCACGAAGGACCACGAAGCGGAATAGTTTGGAAATGAAGTCGGAAAAGCATGAGGAAAACAACTATCCGTCTGCTGTGCCGTTGGCATCTTGCCAACGGGATTTCGCCTCAGCATTGTCGTCGGGGCGGTGTTCGGAATGCGGGTCGGTGTTGACGTTGCCTGACGTAGCACGGGCGTCTCGCCCGTGAGACGTGTACGCACGCCGTTCGGCCGTACGCGATCGATTCAACAAGAGCGAAGCGCTGCTGCCGGGTGCCACAAGGTCGCCGGTACACCGCAGTCCTGTGCGTCGGTTGACGCTCGGCACAGGTCTGTCGAGTACGCCCGACCTGTGGCACCCGCGCCGGCCTTCTGGCACCCATTCTGATCTGCGTTCATCCGCGTTCATCTACGGCTACTTCGTCTATCTGTTCGCATTCTCCGCAAAATCACGCTATTCTACGGGGTCGAACCAACCCGGAGAATTCGCGGCGAAAGAACGCGGAAGAAGTAGTAGTCACGCATGCCCACTCTTGCCACCACTGTCGACGGCATCCAGCTTCCTAATCCCTTCATCATCGGCTCCGGCCCGCCGGGGACGAATGCGAATGTCATCGGCAAGGCGCTCGATGAAGGTTGGGGAGCGGTCGTCATCAAGACGATCAGCCTCGATGCCTCCAAGGTCGTCAACGTGTCGCCGCGCTACGCGCGATTGCGGACGGCCAGCAAGGAGATCATCGGCTGGCAGAACATCGAGCTGATCTCCGACCGGCCTTTCAGCGTGTGGATCGACGAGCTGAAGATGCTCAAGGACAAGTACCCCGACGGCGTGGTGATCGCGTCGATCATGGAGGAGTACAACAAGGACGCGTGGATCGAGATCGTCGAGCGCGTGCAGGCGACGGGCGTGGCGGGATTTGAGCTGAATTTTTCCTGCCCGCACGGTTTGCCGGAGCGAAAAATGGGCGCGGCGATGGGGCAGGACAACAAAATCATGCACGAGGTCTGCGGCTGGGTGATGGGCGCCGCCAAGATCCCCGTATGGGCCAAGCTCACGCCCAACGTCACCAGCATCGCCGGCGGTGCTGAAGCGGCGCTGGGCGCGGGGTGCCAGGGCGTCGCGGCGATCAATACAATCCTGTCGGTGATGGGTGTTGACCTCGAGACGCTTCGCCCTGAGCCGACCGTCGAAGGCTACACCGTGCTCGGCGGGTACTCGTCGATCGCGATCAAGCCGATCGCGCTGCGGATGGTGAAGGAAATCGCCGAAGTCATCCGCGATAAGTTCCCCGGCCGCAGCCTTAGCGGCATTGGCGGGATCGAAACCGGCAAGGACGCGGCCCAGTTTATCCTGCTCGGCGCAGATACGGTGCAGGTGTGTACTGGCGTAATGAAGTACGGGTACGACATGGTCAAGAAGATGAAGGAAGAGCTGCTCACGTTCATGGCGAGCAAGAACTTCGAGACCATCGCCGACTTCAAAGGCCACAGTCTGCAGTACTTCACCACCCACGCCGACCTCGTGAAGCGCCAAGCCGAAGCCAAGGCAGCGAAGGCCGTCACCAAAGACGGCGAGTGGAAGGGCAGCGAGTTCGTCCAGCAGTCCGACGCGCTGGCGCGAGGCTGAAGCGAGGCGAAGTCGGAACGTTTGTCGCCGGCACCGTCAATCGCGTCGCGGCCATGATGCACAGCGCCGCCTGGGCACGACGCGGACGCGGCAAACGTTTACGCCATGAAACCCGCGGATAAAATCCAATGCGAGCCGCAAAGCTGCGAAGAGCGCAAAGATCAACGCGAAGGGGAACATAAAGAAATGAGCATTCTTCGCGTCTGTCTTCGCGCTCTTCGCAGCTTCGCGGCTCGTATTTTTTTTCGGAACACGCAATGCAGGGGGTGGGACTTATTCGTCGTTCGACACCTTGAGCTGGCGAGCAGGTTTCACGACACAAACGCGTCAGTCATATTGTTCCGGCGCCTCGCCTTTCGGTCTGGTCTTCCATCGGCGGTGGACCCACAGGTACTGGCCGGGGTCGGCGCGGACACTGTCTTCGATCGCCTTTGAGTATCGCTGCGTGATGTAGTTCAGTGGCTTGTCTTCGCCGGCCCAGTCTTCGGGGTAGATGATGTCCTGGGTGCCGATCTCAAAATCGAAGTTCGTGCCGACGCGGCGGGCGTAGCCGATGACGACGGGCACCTGGTATTGCATCGCCAGCAGGCCGATCGACTTGTACGTGCTCGCCTTTCGGCCGAAAAAATCGACGAAAAGTCCCTTCGGGCCGGCGTTCTGGTCGGCGATGAAGCAGACCGTGCCGTGGGCATCGAGGGTACGGGTGATGTCTTCGGTGGCGCCCTTTTTATCGACGATGCGCATGCCCAGCCGCTCGCGCACGCCGAGCAGCCATTCGTTGACGTACCGATTATCCAGCGGCCGGGCGACGGCGACGGTGGAGAAACCGAGCGTGCCCAGGACGTAGCCGAGGATTTCCCAGTTGCCGTAGTGCCCGGTCAACATGATCAGGCCGCGATGGCGCTGCATCAGCAGTTCGAGCGTCCTGCGAAAATCCCCGCCGACCCGCATGTGCGTCATGAACGTATCAATGCGCACCAGTCGGACGGTGAACAGCACCTCGACGAAGAGCATGATCATCTGCCGCATGCTCTCGCGGGCGAGCTTTTCGACGCGCTGCTCGGAGAAATGCGGAAACGATCGGCGGATGTTGCCGCAGGCGCGCTTGCGGTGCCTGGCATCGACGAAGTACAGGGCATCGCCGATGAGCTGCGCCCCCTTCAGGTTCACCTGCACCGGCCAGCAGTGCATGACCATGTGGATGACGCGCAGCGCGAGGTACTGCAGCCAGTCGATCCAGTCATTGCGCGGCTTGGCCATCAGCGGGCGATTCTACGGATCGCCGGTCATCGCGATAGCACGCTGATGCCGGCCCTTCGCGATCGGCGCGATCGTGACCGGGATCCTCGCCATTGGCGAGATTCGTCGCGACCCCACCAAACACGGCATGGGCCGGGCAATCTTCGGGCTGATCGCAGGCGGGTTGATGACAGTCGTAAGTTCAATTTTCGCGATCATGCTACTTGTGAATCGCTGATCCGGGCACGCGCGCCCAGTACGCCAGGGCAGGGATGGGATAAAGTTGGGGCGGGGCTTTTCTTTGGGACCGACCGTTGCACACACAAATGCCCGCGAAGGCGCAAGCGACTACCGATCATCGCATACCAAGGCGCACGTCGCTTTCGCCTTCGCGGCAGAAGCCAGACTTTTTCTGCAACGCTATCGCGACAGTGCGGCGAATGAATCGTTGACCGTGCGCCGGTCGCGTGTTAGCGTCATCGCCCGCGTTCAGAATGAACCAACCAACCTTGGGAGATCCATGCGAAAATTGAAGACCTGCCGGCTCGCCGCACTCACGATCGCTGCTCTGGCGACTTTTGTGCCGTTCGCCCGCGCCGACGTTCTTGAGCAATTCCCCTCCGACACGCTGGTCGCAGTCAAGGTTGCCAACCTTGCCGCGACGAGCAAGAAGGTGGGACAGCTCGCCAACGACTTCGCGATCGCCAATTTCGTCCCACAGATGCAGGACCCGCTCGCGTCGTTGAAGCAGAAGCTCGGCATCCAGAAGGGCCTGAAGGAAGACGGCGAGTTCGGCTTTGCGTTCCTCTCGCCCAAGGCAACAGGATTGAGCGGAGACCACTCGATCGTCATCCTGGTCCCCGTCTCGAACTACGGCGACTTCATCGGCAACTTCGAGGGTGCCAAGGCCGACGGCGACATCACCGAAGTCGATTTCCCCGGCAATCCCGGACGCGACGCGCCGCGCTTCGTCGCCAACTGGGGCGCCTACGCCGCGATGAGTCCGTCGAAGGAACTGCTCGCCAAGCCCGCCGACACGCTCAAGCTCTCCGCCTTGCCGACCAAGGAAGCGGCGCGGCAGGATTTCGTCCTCTATGCCAACTTCGCCAAGATCACGCCCGAGGTGATGCCCGAGTTCGACAAATTCGTCGACAAGGCGATGGGCGAGATCGACAAGGAAAACAAGGAGATCGACGCCAAGTACAAGCCGTTGCTAAAGACGACGCTCAAGCAGTTCGTCTGGCTTGCCAAGTCGTTCCTGAACGACAGCGACGGCGCGACGGTGGGCCTGAACATCAACGAGCAGGGAATGAACTTCACCCTGCTCAGCGCGTTTAAGCCTGACAGCTACCTCGGCAAGTTTGCCGCTGATTTCAAGGGGACCGACAAGCCCTTGACCGTCGGCCTGCCCGCCGGCAAATATCTGTTCTTCGGCGGCAGCGAATACACCGCCGGCGCCTCGGCGAAGGTCATTGACGATCTGGTCGACCCGATCCTCGACGAATTGAAGAAGATCGAAGGCATGGAAGGCGTCGGCAAGCTTGCCGACACGATGCGCGCCGCCATCAAAGCCAACACCGGCTTCACCATCGGCATGCCCGCGCCGACCGAGCCCGGCAAGGAAGCCGTTCTCCAGCAGATCACCGTCTACCACGGCGGTGGCAAGGAGATGAAGCAGCTCTCCACGGAAGGCGTCGCCGTCCTCAAGACCTTCCTCGCCGACCTCAAGGTTCCTGAAGGGAAGAAGAAGCCCGAATGCACGCAGACGCTTAACAGCAAGCAGATCGAGGGCGTGACCTTCGACACGCTCAAGTTCGACTTCCCCGCCTCGCCGGACGATCCCATGGCCGCCCAGGCGGAGCAGATGCTGGCGATCTTCTACGGCCCCGAAGGCATCGCCTACAACACTGCCCCGCTCGGCGACAAGGATTTCATCCTCACCGTCGGGGCACCCGATGCGACGATCGGCAAGTTCATCAAGGCGTCGCAGGCGAAGGAAGACAGCCTGTCCAAGCTCGAGCACGTCAAGGTCGTGACCGACCAACTGCCCAAGACGCGCGTCGTCGAGTACTACGTGGCGCTCGACGAGATGGTCAACACTGGCATCGCCACCGCCGGCCAGTTCGGCCTGCCGGTGCAGGTGCAGTTGCCGCCGGAACTCCCGCCCATCGGCGCGACCATGGGCACGGACGGCACGTCGATCCGCGTCGATGTCCACGTCCCCAGCAGCACCGTGCAGGCGATCATCGCCGCCGGCATGCAGGCGTTCATGCAAATGCAGCGCGGCGGAGGCGGCGGAAACTTGTAACCCACGCGTCACGGACGCCGTGGTCTAAAATACAGCCCCTCGTGCCTTCACCGGTGCGAGGGGTTTTTTCGTGCGCCGAATGACGCTCATCAGCAGCTTCCGTATCAGTGCGCGAGAAACTCAGTAATGGAGACCCGGCATTAGAAACGTGTCATCCTGAACGAAGTGAAGGATCTGCCCGACACGTTAACGCCTTTACGAAGCCAGTAGGTCCTTCACTGCGTTCAGGATGACGGGGTTGTTCAATCCTTCGGCACGATTGCTAAGCTGCTACTGCTTTGCGATCTGCGCCAGCTTCCACAGCCCGCGAAGCGTGGGCTCGTCCTGCTCGACGAAACGAAACCGCCCGGCCTTGTGCCAGTGCCGATGCAAGATCGTTGCCAACGACCGCTGCTTGCCGCCGCTGGTGAGAATCGTCGGCTTGAGCCGCAGCTTCAGTTCTCCGTACCGGACCAACCGATGCCAACTCGCGACGGCGAGGCTCTCGCAGAGCGAATCGAGCAGTTGCTCACGCGTGGCGCCGAGGTCCAGATTCGCGATGCACGCGCGGGTCGATTCAACCGCGGTACGCGAGCCGACGAAATCGGCGCTGAACGCCACGCTTGTTTTTGACTGTTGCGACCGCTGCGTCGCGATCGACTCCAACAGGGCATAGAACGCATCGTCGGGAAGATCGCGGAACATCTGCTGCCGCACCCATTCGATGGCGCTGCCCGACGCCGCGATCGTGCCGACGCTCAGCCACTTGGGCCCGACGCCGAGCGCCCGCGTCAGCAGATCGGCGCACGGCCGAGCGCGATCGGTGCAGACGGCGAGCACGTCCGTCGAACCCATCACATGTACTGCCTGCCCCTGCTCCGCGCCCGCCAGCAGCATCGCACAACTGCCGTCCATGATGCCGGCGAGGACGGGAGTGCCACCGCCGACACCGAGCCGCCCCGCCGCCGATTCGGTCAACCGGCCGACGATCTGGTTGGCCTCGAAAATCGCCGGTAAATGCGCCGCTTTCGCGCCGGCCGCCTCGATCAATTCCGCGCTCCATCCCTTGAGCGTGCAGGTGTTGAACAGCCCGGTAAAGCTGGCGTTGCTGGTGTCGATCGCCCGCACGCCGCACCACGATCGCAGCAGCCAGGTGTTCAGATGCCCGACCAGATCGGCCTTTTTCATCGCACCACGGGCGTGGGCATTAAACCACCGATACGTCGTCGAGCTGATCCCGCCGGGCACGGGGTTGTTTCCGGTGAGTCGCAGGTGCCGCGCGGCGCCGATCGCCTTCTGAATCGCGATCGCCTCGTCGAGGCTGCGCCGGTCCTGGTGCGTGACCACCGGCGTGATCGCCCGGCCGCGCCGGTCCATCGCCAGCCAGCTCGGGGCCATGCCGGTGGGCGCGATCAGGTCGACGCCGCGCACCGATAACTGCCCGACGGCGTCATACAGCGCCCGCTCGATGACGCCGGCGTCGACCTCCGCACGCCCGGCTTCGTATCGCGTTGCGAACGTCGCCCGCGCGATCGACGCCGGCACCCCGTCGCCGGTGAGCACGGCGGCCTTCACGGACGACGAGCCGATGTCGATAGCGAGAACTTTCATATCGTAGGGTGCGATTCATCGCACCATTCGCAGACACCGTGCGGTGAATCGCACCCAACCGCGTCAATCGCCCTTCGGCTGCTCGCGCGTGCCGACCTGCGTCGCGCCGTGACCCGTTGTCGGCACTTCGTGGGCAGTCTGCGAAGCGCTCCATTCGGTGTGGATGAACGTGCCCGGGTTCGTCGTGCGTTCGTAGGTGTGGGCACCGAAGAAGTCGCGCTGCGCCTGGATCAGATTCCCCGGCAGCCGTTCGCGGCGGTAGCTGTCGTAGTACGCCAGCGACGCGCTGAACGCCGTCAGCCCGATGCCGTTGTCGATGCCGGCCTTCACCACGCGACGCCACGCCTCCTGTCGCTCGGCGATCTTCTTGTTGAAGCTCTCATCCACCAGCAGATTCACCAGCGACGGGTTCTTCTTAAACGCCTGCGTGATGTCCTCGAGGAACACCGCCCGGATGATGCAGCCGGCGCGCCAGATCATCGGCAAATCCGGCAGCGTCATCTTGTAGTCGAACCCGCCGTCCTTGGTGCTGCGATTGGCCGCAGCCAGCAGCGCCATGCCCTGGGCGTAGGAGCAGATCTTCGAACAGTAGAGCGCGTCCTTCACGTCCTTGATGAACGCCTTCACCTCGCCGCTGAGCGCCTTGGGCCTGGGCCCGCTCAGCACCTTGCTCGCGGCGACGCGCTGGTCCTTCAGCATCGAGATCTCGCGCATGTCCACCGCCGCCGCCATCGTGGGCAGGGGGACGAGCAGATCAAGGCCGGCCTTGATCGTCCACGTGCCGGTGCCCTTCATGCCGACCACGTCGCGGATCTGCTCGACCAGCGCCCCTTTTCCTTCGGGGTCGGCGGAGTCGATGACTTTCGCGGTGATGTCGATGAGGAAGCTCTTAAGCTCGCTGGCGTTCCATTCCTCGAAGACTTCCTTGAGCTGCTTGTTGTCGAGCCCGCCGACGTTTTTGAGCAGGTCGTAGGCCTCGGCGATGAGCTGCATATCGCCGTACTCGATGCCGTTGTGGACCATCTTCACGAAGTGCCCGGCCGAGCGTTCGCCGCAGTAGGTGACGCACGGCACGCCGTCGCTGGGGGCTTTGGCGGCGATCTTGTCGAGGATCGGCTTGAGATAGTTGTACGATTCGCGATCCCCGCCCGGCATCATCGACGGCCCGTGCCGTGCGCCCTCTTCGCCGCCGGAGACGCCCATGCCGAAGAACTTCAGGCCGGTCGGACGCAGCGTGTTCTCACGGCGTTCGGTATCGGTATACAGCGCGTTGCCGCCGTCGATCAGGATGTCGCCGGGCTCGAGGAACGGCTTGAGCGCATCGATCGTCGCGTCGGTCGCGAAGCCCGCCTTCACCATCAACAGGATCTTCCGCGGCTTCTCCAGCAGCGCCACGAACTGCTGCGGCGTGGCACCCATCTTGATGTTCTTTCCGGGGTTGTCCTTCACAAACTCCTCGGCCTTGCTCGTCGTGCGGTTGTAGACCGCGATCGGAAAGCCCTTCTCCTCAATGTTCAGCGCGATGTTGCGCCCCATGACTTCCAGACCGACGATGCCGAATTGTTGCAGGCTCATGTGCGTTCCTTATTGCGTGTTTTCCCCGTGTCAGGACGCGCCATTGTGAAGTTTTGGGAGCGTTTGGCAACCGCATGTACGTCTGGCTCGCTCTCCCGGTACGCCGGAGGAGAGCTGGCGAAGAGGCTTTTCTGCGCGACCGTCTTTTGCACACAAAAGCCCGCGAAGGCGCAAGCGACTACCCATCGCCGTATGTCAACGCGGACGTCGCTTACGCCTTCGCGTCAGAAGCCAGACTATTTGTGTAAAGCGATCGCGGACGGTGAGCGTCTGAGATCAATGGTCTTCGTGAGCCGTCGGGGAACGCCACTTCCGTGCCGCCTCTACAAGGGCGACGAAACGGCACGCAGATAGCGTGCCATGCGGGACTGAACCCTTTCGGGCACGCGAGTGACGGATGCGGGCGTTGCGGGACTTCAGAGGGCATTTCCGGGGCACCGGATCAGCGGATAGGGCGGGCAGTCCGCCCGCCCTATCGGCCACGATTGGGGCAACTCGCCGCAGTCCGTCGGTTAGACAGGATTCGTCGCGGTGTGCTCGCGTCCGGTTGTGTGCGTGGCGCGTTCGCCGGTGTCGCTGTCGCGGCGGGAGAAGTATCCACCCGCGGCAGCGGCCGCGAGCGCGAGGATCATACCGATGAGGGTTGTCCACGCGGTTTTGGCGGCATCATCCCGTGCGCCGTCGGCGTTGCGAGTGCGATCGGCCGAGGCGTTTTCGTTGGCAACGGGCGTGGTGACCGTTGCGGCGTTGTCGACCCGTGCGCGGTCCGCGACAGCGCGATCCGACACGCCGCGATTGTTAGCGATCTCTGCGGCGGCCATCGACGTCGCGGCACTTCCCGCAATGTAGAGCATTAGTGGAATTGCCACTGCCGCAACCAAAACGCCGTTCATGACGCCATTGCTCGTCACGCCTCTGCTCGATAGACCGTTGTGACGAGCGAAAACCGGAGAACTGCGTCCAGCGACGTACCCGCCGACGACGAACGCGACGACCGTGCTCACAAGCCCCCACATCCCGCCGACCAGAGCGAAGTTCCGCAGGTTATCCTCTCCTCGGTCGTATGAACTCATCCCGATCGCTGCGCCGATGGTCGCCATGATGGCAAGTACGGTCAGCTAAACCGCGGTGCCCGCGAGAATGGGGCCCCAACGCACGCCGTCACGTAGCACGTGGAATCGGGTTTCAGCAACGTCGCTACGGTCGGATTCTGTGTAAGCATTCATTCGAAGTCTCCTGCCCGCCTGTGTGGCGCGGCATGGGTAGAAAAGTTGGGCCTCACGGCAACGTGCCGCTTGACCGCTTCCACAGTGTTGGCAGTTGATCGTGACAATTGGTTAAAATCGGGGTTAAACCGGCTTCGCGGTGCTTCATACACCCGCCAAGTCGGACAATTCAAAGCGACAGTGCAAAGGGGTCAACAGGAGTGCCTGTTGGCGGCGGGCGAGGGTCAGCGTGAGCGACATCTGCGGGGCGGCGGATTCCAGGACGAGCGGGACGTAGATGCCGTTGCGGTTCGCCGGCGTGCGTTGTCGAAGGATCGAAGCCGTTCTTCACGTGCCGCCTCGGCTCTGTCTGGGCGAGCCGGCGCAGCGTGGATTTGGAGTGCAGGTGCTCCCCCCGGTCTGCCCCGCCGACAGCAGCACCGCGCCCGGCGACACAAAGAGGCACGACGTCTGCCCATGCCCGCCGCCGCAACTGGCGTTGGCGGGTGACGCGTGTTTTGTCTGCGCGACGGGAAGGGTGACGCGGCACACGCGGATTTGCGTCAATCCGGGCTTTCCTGCGTTGCCTTCGCCTGCTCTTCGAGGGCTTTTTCGATTCGTGCGATCCATCGGCCGAGGTCGCTCGGCATCTTCTGCTCGAACGTCATCGGTTGTTGCGTGATCGGATGGCTGAACGCGAGTTTGTACGCATGCAGCGCGTGGCGCGGCGCGCCGCTGATGTCCTTGAACACCTCGCCACCGAGCGGGCGGGTGTAGATTTCTTCGCCGCAGAGCATGTGGCCGGCCTCGGCGAGATGGATGCGGATCTGGTGGGTACGGCCGGTCTCGAGGCGGCACTCGATCAACGTGAAGTCGCCGAGCGCACCGCCTTGCAACGGACGCACGGGCTTGTAGCGCGTGATCGCCACCTTGGCGTCCTCGGCGTCCTTTCCCTGCGGCAGCGAGCCGCGCAGTCCGTCGCCTCGATCGCGGGTGAACTTGGTTTCGATCGTGCGCGGGCCGTCGATGATGCCGTGTACGACCGCGAGATACGCGCGGTCGATCTTATGTTTGGAGAACAACTGCGTCAGCGCCTGCTCCGCCGCTGCGCTGAGCGCGAAGATCATCAGGCCACTGGTCTCGCGATCCAGGCGATGCACGGGGCGCACCGTGAGCTGCGCCTTGCCGCGGTTGATCTTGTTGTTAAGTTCCTTGCGTGATTTCTGCAGCGGGTGCCCCGCGCCGCGGCCGGGCATCCGGCTCACGCCGTGTACGCTGATGAGCTTCTGCAGCATCTCCTCCAGCGTCGGCTGGCGGTTCTTGCGCTTCTCGTCCCAGTGCTCTTCCTCGCGATGCCGCAGCGTCGTCACGCCGGCGGGCTTTTCGACCACGAGAAGATGCTCGTCCTGGTAGCGGATGATCAGCCGCTGCTCGTCGGGAGGCTTGGCGAGCGATTGCTCATGAATGCGGATGATCTCGCCGGCCTTGAGACGTCGCGTCTCATCGGTGCAGAGATTGCCATTGATCTCGACCTTGCGCGTGATGACAAGCTGCTTGATCTCCTGCCAGCTTTTAGCCGCATAGATCTTGCGCAGCATCTGCGCCAGCGTCTGGCCGACGTTATGCCCGCGAACATGATAAAGTTTGAATGACGTCATGGGATGACGTAATGACCAATGAATAATGACCAATGACCAATGAGGGCAGGCGCCTGCAGTGGTCATTGGTCATTTTTCATTGGTCATTCCTCGTCCTCCATGCCCGCCGCCGCCACGTCCATGAACCATGTGACTTGGCCGGGCTCAGGGCGGACGCCGCGGATGGGGAGGCGGTTGACGTCTTCATCGCCGAGCAGCACTTCTTCGATGCGCTTGGCCTTGCTGGCGCCGGTGGCAAGGATATAGATCTCGCGCGAGCGATTGATGAACGGAAACGTCAGCGTGATCCGCCAGTTCGTGCCGGCCGGGATGTAGTCGTGCGGGACGTGGTTGGCGACGCAGCGGTGATGCGTCTCGGTCAGCGCCGTCGTCCCCGGGAAGAGCGACGCCGTGTGCCCGTCGTCGCCCATGCCGAGCAGCAGCACGTCCGGGCCTTCGTCGATGAACTTCTCCTTCAGCATCTGCCCGTACTGCCTGGCGGCCTCTTCGGGGTCGATCTCGCCTTTCATGCGATAGACGTTGTCGAGGGGGATCGGCACGTGATTGATCAGCGCTTCCTTCGCCATCCGGTAATTCGACAGCTCCGAATCCGGCGGCACGCTGCGCTCGTCGCCGAAGTACAACTCGACAGACTTCCAGTCGATCGCGCTCCTGAACGGATCGCTCGCCAGCAACTTGTACAGCGCCTTCGGCGTCGATCCACCTGACAAAAACAGCGAGAACATCAGCCCCTGGTCGACGCACTGCTTGTACACCGCAAACAACCGCTCGGCGAC
The DNA here is from genome assembly GCA_038224615.1 of Tepidisphaerales bacterium. GTDB lineage: Bacteria > Planctomycetota > Phycisphaerae > Tepidisphaerales > Tepidisphaeraceae > JBBRFH01. The sequence goes on along the minus strand of JBBRFH010000001.1, from coordinate 26,988 downwards.
GTCTTCGACAATCGCCTCCGCATCGGGATGAACTTGAATCTTCGGCTCGGACATGGACGGAAGTGTAGGGAGGAGCGCGCAGCGACGCTACCCCAATGGCGGCGGAAGGGGCGTCTCGAACTCAACGCCGGCATAGACCACTGCAAGCGATAACGTGATGCCGACGCTCCTGAGGGTGATGGCTGCCTGCAGTCCCTCGACGAAACCCATCACCCACCGGCCGTCATCTTCGCGAAAGCAGGTTTCGATACGTGGCTCGTCAGTTGAAACCAGGACATATTCGCGAAAGCTTCCGAGCGCCCGATACCCGGCGAACTTTCGCCCTCGGTCATAGCCTTCGGTCGCCGGCGACAAGACCTCCACAGTCAGCGTCGGGTTCGTCACACTTCCCTGATCGCGCGTGGCGGGTCCGTGTTCCAACGGGCCACAGACGACCGAGATGTCGGGATAGACGAAGCTGCGATTGTGCGGCGAGTAAACCTTCAGATCGGAGCTATACGCTCGGCAGGGCTTACCCTTCAGCGCCGATCCGATCGCCCCCATGGCGTTTGCGATCACGAGTGCATGCCGTGGCGATCCGCCCGCCATCGCGACGATCAGACCGTCATGGTACTCGTGCCGGGAAACGGATGCCGTCTCCAAATCCAAGTACTCGGCGATCGTGTAGCGACGTTGTGCCGGCGACTCGGACATCACCGCTCAGTATATCGACGGAGTCTTCGTGGGGCACGCTATTGCGTGCCGTTCGGCCTTAAAGATTACGGAGGATCTGGTCGTACTGGGCATGCGTGCCAATGAAAAACCAGATCACTTTTTCGCCGTCTCGCACGCCAACGGCGCGATAGCTGTCATTAATGCGAACCGACCAAAGCGGCTGCGCCGTGTGAAGCTTTTTGAACTCGATCCCCGGATGCTGCGGATCGCATTTGAACCGTCGATACGCTTCGCGGGCCTGCTGCTGCACTTGCTTCGGCAGGCGGGCGAAATCACGCTTGAAGTGCGGATGGCGGCGGGAGATCACAGTTTCTCGGGATCAAGATCGTCGCATTCGCCGTTCGTATCTGCGCGGAGAACATCTGCCACCAGCCCACCGAGTTTCCCCTCGTGCTCGGCTGTTGTCTTGAGCCAGCGGTCGTCCTCGTTGAGTTCATGCAGGATGAACCCGGCGACCACGTCCTGCTGCTCGGCGGGCAGTTCCTGAAGTCGCTCGATTACCTGCGCCAATCGCGTTGTCATCGTACTCAACTATAACATCGGTCTACTGGTACACGCTACGAATTTCGCCTGATTGCCGTCGTAGCTGAACAGCATCACATCGTCGTGGATGCGCGATTTCGATGTCGAAGCCGTTGTGCTGTTGGGTGAGGTGGAGTTCGCCGCGGTTGGCCTCGATGCGACAGAGACACGAAGGCACGAAAGCCACGAAGGAAGCCACGAAGAAGGCAATTGTTGTGCAATGTATTTCTTCGCGATGAACTTCGTGGCTTTCGTGCCTTCGTGTCTCTGCTCTTCCACTAAAAATCCGCGACTACTGTCGAGCGTCTTCGATCGCGCTCGCCGGCGATTTCGTCGACACGAGACGGCCGAGCGCGAAGCGGGCGGCCTGCACCAAGTTTCTTGAACTCCGCCGCTGTGCCAACAACACGAAATCAGGCGTGCGGCGCGTTGAGCTGTTTGACGATGTCCGTCGTCGCGCGGCTCTTGTTGAGCGTGTAGAAGTGCAGGCCGGCGACATCGTGGAAGAGCAGGTCGCGGCACTGGTTGGTCGCGTAGTCGATGCCAGCCTTGTAGACGGCGTCGGCGTCGTGCTCGATACGCTCGAGCTTTTTCAGCAGCGGCATCGGGATCTTCGAGCCGCACATCGTCACGAACCGCTTGATCTGGCTCACGTTATTGATCGGCATGATGCCTGCGATGATCGAAGCCTTGATACCGATGCGTTCACAGTCGTCGCGGAAGCGGTGGAAATCGTTGTTATCGAAGAACAACTGCGTGACGACCGCGCTGGCGCCGGAATCGACCTTGGCCTTGAGATTTTCGAGGTCGCGCGTGCGATTGAGGCACTGTGGGTGCCCTTCCGGGAATCCCGCGACGGCGACGAAGAAATCGTGGCGCCGGCGGACGTAGCTGACCAGCTCCGCCGCCTGCTCGAATCCGCCGGGCGTCTTGACCCACTGCCCACCCGCAGGTGGGTCGCCGCGGAGCGCGAGGATGTTGCGGATGCCGCTATCCCACAACTGGTCGAGGATCTGCCCGATCTCGTCGGCGGTGTGCCCGACGCACGTCAGGTGGGCGACAGTGTTAAACTTGATCTCGTTCTGGATCCGCCCCGCCAGTTCCAGCGTCTTGGTCCGCGTGCTCCCGCCGGCTCCGTACGTCACCGAGACGTAGCTGGGCGCCAGGGGACGCAGTTCCTCGATCGTCTGGTAGAGCGCGTTAAACCCCTCCTCCGTCCTGGGTGGGAAGAATTCAAACGAGATCGTCGGCTTTCCGGTCTTCAGCAACTGGTCCACACGCATGCGGCAAACTCCGTTCGACTGGACACAATAGCACATCGACCCCAAAGGCATCAATCCGTTAATCCGGATGAATGGATGAATACCATCGTGGCGTAAGGGAAGCGCGGACCATCAGTTTGAGCGCGTGTGTCCGGGTGTCAGGCGAACGTACCTGCCCAGGTCGACTTGGAGAACGCCCCGTTGTACCCGCCGGCGAAGTAGAGCTTGCCGTCGATGACACCCGAGATGCCGCTGAAGCGCGTCGCGGGGAGCGACGTGAGGGTGGACCACGTATTGGTGGCCGGGTTGTAGCGCTCGACCTTGTTCAGCGCCTTGCGTCCCGCGCCTTCGCCTCCCGCGACGACGATCTTGCCGTTGAGCACCAGCGTGCTGGCGGCGATGTGCGAGCGCGCGGTCGGCATCGACGCCAGCGGCGTCCATGCGTCGGTCGATACGTCGTAGCGCCAGACGCTGCTCGAGTAGACGGCGGCGGCGTCGTTGGCGGTCTGCCCGCCGACGACATAGAGACTGCCGCCGGTGACCGCGACACCGAAGCGATTGCGCGCCGCCGGCATCGACGCCCGTGACTGCCAACCGGCGGCGGTGTTGTCGAGGTCGAGCGCGTAAACGGTCGCGACGTCCTTGCGACTGGAATCCCCCCCCCCGAGGAACATGAGCGACCGCCCGACGATCGCCATCGCGCCCGGCCCACGGGCGGCGGGCAAATCGGGAAGCGCGGCGTAGGTGTCGGTCGCAGTGTCGTAGCGGTAGGCCTTCTTGGTCGCAAACGTCTGCGCCGAGCCGCTGGTGACGTACCCGCCGGCGAAATAGACATAACGACTATCGCTCGCGGTGGCGGCTTGGGCGACTTTCAGCGGCAGTGCGCGGAGCGTCGCCCACATGCGCGTCGCGGGGTTGAACGCGTACGCGCTGTCGGTGGCGAGGAACGTGCTGTCGAAGTACCCGCCGAACGCGTAAAGCTTGCCGTCGACCGCGGCGCTGAACGCTTCGGCCTTGGCTTGCGGGAGGGAGGTCGTCGTCTTCCAGGCCAGCGTCTTGCCGACGGTGGGATCGACGATGGGCGGATTGACGATGGGTGGATCGACAATCGGTGGATCGACGGGCGGGAGATCCTTCACCCATTGAATCGCGAGGTAGGCGAGCTTATCGCTCACCGCCCACGCCGCGTTGCCGAGGGTGATCTTGCCGTCGCTGACGGAGACTTCGACGCTGCCCTCGAGGTAACGGCGCGACGACCGCGTGATACCCGAGGCCGCGACCTGCCCTTCGACGGTGATGGCCATGCGGTCGTTGAACGCCGCCGGATCGCCGCCGACAACGTAGACGCTGTAGACTCCGTTATCGACGGCCATGCTCCAGGTGCGATTCACGCCGCCGGACTGCATGGCGATGAAGGTGTCGTTGCGTTGCACCTGGGTGACGTTGCGATCGACCGCCGCGGCGGTGGAATCGACGTCCCAGCCGTACGAGTAACCGCCTCGACGAATCGCGTAGGTCGCGCCGTAGTCGGTCAGCATCCCCGGCGCGCGCGGGACGTCGCCGGGCTGAAAGTTGATGGCGTACACCGAGCCGCTGAGATGCTGACGATTTTCAAGCCGTTCGACGCTTACACGCATCCCCGAACCATACCGTTCCAACCTCCGACCCCCACTGTGGCAGATTGTCGCACATGGACGTCCCAAGCTGAAATCATGAACCGCGAAAGCGCAAAGGACGCGAAGAAAACGCAAAGCAGAGAAAATGCTTTGGAACCGCAGATTACGCAGATTAATTGGTTTTTTCTGAATCTGCGTAATCTGCGTAATCTGCGGTTCCCCCGCTTCTCTCCGCGTCCTTCGCGCTTTCGCGGTTCGACGCTCCAATCATTCAAAGTTCAATGCGGCGTCGACTTGGAAGGCGTCGATCCATTGGGTGGACTGGACCGTGAAACCGAGTTTGAGCAATCGCTCATGCAGGTCCGGGCCGTGAGCGACGCCGTAGAGCAGCGCGATCGAAGAGTCGCCGCGGGCGAGGCGCTGGCGGAGGGTGTTGATCACGACGGCGTCGCGCTCGCGGATGGCATACGCTTTTTGGACCGCGGCCAGCGCCTGCGCATCTGTCGCGAGCGTCATCAAGCCATCGGACAGTGCTCGGCGCGCCGGGGGCGTCATCAACGGGAGCGCGACCGCCTGGCTACGCACGCGGTCGTACGCAGCGGCGTCGAGGTCAGCGAGGATGACGTTCGGGGCGCTCAACGAGAGCGAAAGCGTCTGCTGCACCAGCCCGAGCGAAGGCGCGTAATCGTGCGAAACCGTTACCGGCGTCCCGCTCGGCCGGCGGATGCCTTCGACCAGCACGCTGTCGAACGCCGGCAGCATCGCCTGGACCCGCGCGAAGTATTCCGCAGACGCAACATGCACCGTGCCGACGAGCGCCAGCGACACGCGGGCCGGGTGCGTATACATCCGAACCGCGGTCTGCAGCGAGCGGCCGTCGTCGGCGAGGCGGATCAACGCCGATTCGTCGGCGCGCACTGCATCCGACAGCGCCGCGGCGATGACCATTTGGAGAAGGATCACCCCGTGATGCATCATGGGATTTGCGTTTGATTTCACCTGCGTCATAGCTTCACCGACGCGTGTTCACCCCGCAAGCCGCGTGCTTCAGCGGTTCGTCACACGCGTCAAGCATCCGCGTAAACGCATCGACGCATGACCATGGCACTGCGACAAAATAAAAACGAAATGGGTCTGCTTTTGGAACGGGAAATTTCTTATTTGACCGAACGAATGTAGAGCCTATATTCAACACATCAGTCGTACACGAACATGACTGAACACCGGCCACGCGGTTGATCGCCGAAGGGTCGGTTTGTCGGGGGTGTCCCCCGAGAAGGGTCCCCCCCTCCCTTCTCACCCCCCGACACTAAACACGCAAACGCCGAGCTCAACCGGGCTCGGCGTTTTTGTTGGCACCCAGAGAACCGCGAAGCAGAGAAATGCTTTGGAACCACAGATTGCACAGATTTCACAGATTGATTTGTTTCTAATCTGTGTCATCTGTGAAATCTGTGGTTCCCGTCTTCGCTTCGCGTTCTGCTTCGCGCCCTTCACGCGCTCGCGATTCTTTGTTCCTCTTAAATAAAAAGACCGCGCTGCGGGCGCGGCGAGGTCTGGGTGCTTGGAACGCTTCAGTCGACCTGCGCGATCAGTTGGAAGAGATGAAGGGGACGTAGATATTCATTGTACTATTTCTTTGACGACTTACGTCCCCTTCAATCTATTCTCGCACTCGTCGATCAGCACTGTCCCGGTGTCCGCCGATCAAATCCGTCCGAATCGCTGCATTGTCACACAATATCATGCCGCTGGGGTCAAGGGCTTGGTGTCCGCCGATCAAATCCGTCCGAATCGCTGCATTGGCACGATTGTGGGATTCGACGAAGAGTATGGCCCGGTGTCCGCCGATCAAATCCGTCCGAATCGCTGCATTGCTTTGGGGTTCGGGTTTTTCAGGTTGAGGCCGCTGGTGTCCGCCGATCAAATCCGTCCGAATCGCTGCATTGAATGTAATGGTGCGGCGGAGTGTAGCAAGCAATCCGTGTCCGCCGATCAAATCCGTCCGAATCGCTGCATTCCACCCTCGTCGAAAAACTTGATTGACGATCAGTTAGGATCACGGATACGCGAGGTTCGAAAAATCGTGTACGGACCGTATCCAAATTAGCCGGAAGATCTTCCACAAATCCCTTTCGGAACGATGGTTCGCGGAACCCCGGCAAATCGCGCACCACGTCACCACGCGCAATCGGTTCGGTTGTCTAAGATCGACTCACTGTGCGTCACCGTCGCCTCGGTCGGATTGCTCCGACTCCATAATGTCTTTTCGGCCTTCTCGATTGAGGCGGCCTTCGACTCAACGGCTGTTGACACTCAAACACAGTATTACTCGCGCCACCGACCTTGCATATAGCTGTGGTCGGCGGTGCCGAAGCACGAACGCGAAGGGGGTATGTTACCGAGTTCGCGGTCATTTACCAAGGCAAATCTCCCACCGATTCTTCAGGCGAGTTTAGGTTATGCAGTTTTCGAAGTCGTTGACTCAGAGCAGTATCAATGACCAGATAGGCTGCGTCTCGCTTTGCTTTGTTCGCTTGCCCGACCGGGTACGCACTGACGGCGGAATCGCCGAGGTAGAACCGGCGTTGTATGTTCATGGCTGCGTTATAGTCGGAGTTGCATGTGAACGGAGCGTTGGCGTGCTTCATTCCCAAGGCAGGACACTTTGGACATGCAAAAAGTGATTCGGTCACGCCAAAATGGATGACCGGACGCTTCCGTTGACCTTTGGACTCGGCTTCCCTTTTGATGGAGTATCTACGACCCAGTCCGCCACACCGATGACAGACTTGACTCGTTCCTACCGGGCTGACCTCAAACAACTTTAGGCCGACGTCTTCGGCGACTTGTTTTACACGATCGACGAGCTGACCGCGGTTAAACTCAATCAGCGATGAGTTGATACCGCGCTCCTTTTCGGCATCGGGCAATAGATTGGCAAGGTTCTCAAGAATGAGGATGTCGGCGCGCGGAAAGGGGTGGCCAGTCTTCTTGTCTATATCGCCGGACGCGTTGAGCGCCAGATTGATGATGGCACGGGCGGCCTTTTTAAAGCGGTCTTCGGCCATGTGGTCGATATGCTGCTGTAATTCGACGTGTGACTTTTCGCCCCTGATCGGATCGCCCCGTTGGCTGCGGCGACGACGAAGTAGCTTTTTGTGTGCGGCGAGCGCTGCGAGGTCAGGTGAACCCGATTCTGGCGAATCAATCCGAATATTCCGCGCGCGGATCAGCTCGACTTTCAATTGGTCCCTGTTCCACCGGGCGAGCGATGCAAACCCGATGTGGCGAATGCCGATGTCGACCGAGAGGGAGATCAAGCCGTCGGGTGTCTTGCGTCCAAGAAACTTGGACTTGCCTCTGCTATTGCGTTCTTCGGAGAATTCATTCTTGGTCTCCTTGGCTTTTTCGGTGAGCGGTTGATTGTCGATGTCGCAGGTGAACACAAGGAATGCGGCGACTGGGTGTCCGTCGGCGCCCAACTTGAAGATCAGCTTGGTGCCGGAGATGTTTGCCGGGCGAGCAATTTTCAACTGACGATCATGGAACAGGAATGACGCCTTAGTCTTCTCCTGCCCCTTGTTCTTTCCTTTGGTGGTGATTGTCTTCACCAGGGTCGGTCGAAAGTCGCAGAGTCGTGGATCAGCCTTGAATTGAATGGTTGACCACGCTGCAGGGTAGGCATGGTCGACTTTGTCGCCGGTAAGCAGTTGCAGATCGATACTTCCGGTCGTGGAAGCGGCACCGGGGATGCAGAGGTTTCGCCAACCCGGCGGCTTCGTTTGGGGCGCGTTGAATACGAACCAACGTGGATGAAGCGTCGGATGAGGCTCGGTAAACGTCGGGGGGTGCTTGAAACCATCTGGATTGCGTTTTGGTTTCCCTCGGCGCATGAACTTCTTTTCGTAATCTCCGTGAAGTTTATCGAGGGCGCGAAGTTCGGGGTTGCGTGACCAGAACTCCTCGGCTTCGACAGAACGACGCTTGTGCAGACGAGCCTTGGCGATGAGTTTGAGCGCGGCATCATCGAGTTCGTTGACCTTCGCTTCACCACCGCGCCACGCCGCGAGTTGTGGGAGTGATCGAAGGAAGTCCAGATACTTGTGCCAACGTCCGCGCCGTTGCCGGATCTTCCCACCGACCAATTCCTCAAACGCGTCGAAATGGCACTTCACGGCGAGGTACTTCTTCTGTTCGTCTCCAGCTTCCCACGCCTCTTTGTCCTTCAACCATTGCTCGTGTTCTTTTTTCCACAAAGTCGTCAATTCATTGTGTCCGGAGATGACTGCGACAGCTTCACGCGTCAACATATTCTGCATACACCCGGGGAGATCGCCCATCATTTCCTTCTTGTCGTAAGCCAACTGGCCGTTCGCTAACAATTCTTCAGCGCGATCTACCCACTCTTCAACGGCAATCGTGCGGTCCTTTCCATCAACATGAACATTGACCGGTTTGATTTTTTTAGCGGTGTTCGAAGTCCAGTTTTTGATGCTGACCGAGTGAAGCAAGTAGGGAGCGCTTTGCGATTCCAGATGGGTTATGTGCAACGCAATCGTTCGATAGAGCTGCCTAAGTGCTGGTGAAGCGCCGAACTCGCCGCGTCTCATCTTGAATAACAGACGAACCACTTGTCGCAACCGCTCATTGAAAACGGTGTGCGTCCGCCAAAGGGACTCGAGTATTTTCCGATCGCAGATGACTCTGGATTTGATCGCCCGTACGGACATAGGTCAACCGCCCCAACGTGAAAGTCAGAAAGTACTACCACTTGTTGCCTAATCCCCACCGTGGCAACGCACCGCGATCACGACGCTTCGCGTGCAATCCTATCACCCTGAAGCGATGCCGCAAACAAGACGGCTGCAGGAGGAACGAATAGTGGCGATCCAGAATATCCCTATCCTGATGCTTTCGCCGACGAATCCGTGAAATCTTGCCGCGCGTTTACGACCGGAGGCGTCGCAGGAGGAATATTCTGGGTGTCCCCTTCGGCGGGCCTCTATTGCACGGTGCGTCAATTTACGCGCGCCGCGTAGTTACAGCGACTCCGAAGTGCGTTCGCAACATACCCAGACCAACAGCGTTGGCTCGGTGGGGCGCTCCGACCAACTCGCTGAAAGGGTTGTGACTCGCGCAACGGGGTGCGAGCGAAAATCCGAAATTTTTGGCCCGCTGCAGCAAGCACTTACGGCGCTCCGTTGCGCGTTTGCAGTCGGATCGGCGCAACGCGCAAGGATATACGGAGGGACAGGGTGCGCGCTCAAGTTCTTCAACATCAGACGGATGATGCAACACGATGTATCACCTGTGCATACCCCCTGTGCATCGGCGCGGATCGCGTAAGCATCGACCCGGCCGATGGTTCGGCCAGACCGAGGCGCGGCGAATGTAGCAGAATGTATCAGTGTGCGGCGGGATGCATCACGGGCCGATCGGGACAGGCCGATCGGTGCGGCTTGCCCGATTTTGGCAGTCCCCTTACCTTTGCCCGGATCATGAGCATTCTCGTCAACAAAGACACCAAGGTCATCTGCCAGGGCATCACCGGAAGCGCCGGGGCGTTTCATACCAAGAGCTGCCTGGATTACGGCACGAGGATGGTCGGCGGGGTGACCCCGGGCAAAGGCGGGAAGCAGGACGAGAACAACCTGCCGATCTACGACACGGTGCAGCAGGCGGTGAATCAGACGGGCGCTGATGCGACGATGATCTTCGTCCCCCCGCCTTACGCCGCCGACGCGATCATGGAAGCCGCCGCCGCAGGCATCAAGGTGATCGTCGCCATCACCGAAGGCATCCCCGTGCTGGACATGGTGAAGGCGAAGGAGTTTCTCAAGAGCTACCCGAACAGCGTACTGATCGGCCCGAACTGCCCTGGTGTGATCACGCCCGGCGAGTGCAAAATCGGCATCATGCCCGGCTACATCCACACGATTCCCACGGAAGCCAAAAGCGGCAAGAGCGTCGGCATCATCTCTCGCTCGGGCACGCTGACCTACGAAGCGGTGTGGCAGACCAGTTCTCGCGGCATCGGCCAATCAACCTGCGTCGGCATCGGCGGCGACCCGGTGAAAGGCATCAACTACATCGAACTGCTGAAGATGTTCCAGGACGACCCGGACACCGACGGGATCGTACTGATCGGTGAGATCGGCGGCAACGACGAGGCCGACGCGGCGCGGTACATCAAGCAGAATGTCACCAAGCCCGTGGTCGGCTTCATCGCCGGCCGCACCGCGCCCCCCGGCAAGCGCATGGGCCACGCCGGTGCCATCATCTCAGGCGGCGACGACACCGCCGATGCGAAACTGAAAATCTTCCGCGAGTGCGGCCTGGCCGTCAGCGAAAGCCCGGCGACCATCGGCGCGACCATCGCGCCGCTGCTGGGAGTGAAGGCGTAACCCACATGTTCACGTTTTCGCCACTGGATTTTCGCAACCTGCACGGCGTCATCCGATCGGACGACGCGCCGGCGGTCGTGCTGGCGAAGCTGGCGAGCGTGTTTTCCCCAAAGGGTGTATATGGCAAAGCAATCGAAAGCAACGAAAGCGACACTCTTGCCCGTCGAGCGGATCGAATCGCGCATTGTTTTGCTGCGCGAGCAAAAGGTGATGCTCGACGTCGACCTCGGTGTGGCGCGGCGCATGACGGGCAAGAGATTCCCGCAATGCGGGCAGTTGCCGAAGTAGTTTTGTTGCCCCCGGCTCAGGTGAATTGTAAGAATGGGACAAGGAATAGAACTGCCGAGAACCCCAAGACGGCGAACTCCTTGCCGCGAGTGAAGCAGTAGAGCACCAGGTTCGCGGCGACGAAGCAGCTAACCATCAGGAAGAAGGTCTGCTGAAGCTGTGTGAGCGCGGCGAAGTGCTGCGAGATCCAGATCGGTAGCTGTTTGAGGATTTCAATCGTATGGTCGGTCATGGGACAGGTCTCCGTGTGAGTCCAACCGTACCACCGATCCAGCGCGGTGACGGCGAAAGCGGAATCCCCATGTGGGGTCGCGACCACGACCGTAGCGAAGCTGGAGAATTTGAACCGGCGACGCCGGGAATGACATTTAGTAGGATGTAACTCGATTCATGCGACGCACCTGTCTACAGATGATCGCGATCCTAGCGCCGCTCTTGTTAGCGGCGTCACTGGCGCGCGCCCAGACGACTACGCCACCCGCGTATCACCTGACGTCCTCGACGCAGCCGGCCGATGCGGGGCCGATCCGTTATGAGACCTTCGTCCGCGTAGACCCGCCGCTGCGTGGGTATATCGCCCGCGTCGACCTGACCGACCCGCGCGTCCAAATCACCGCCGCCACCGGTGGCACTGATCCGGACGGGGACGGGCCTTGGGAGACGATCCTCACGCCAACTTCGGACATCGCCCGCGCCAGCAACTTTGACCTCGCGGTCAACGGCACATTCTTCGCGCACCAGATGGACGATCCGACGATCAAGAGCTACGCCGCCGGCGCGCCGGCGCGGCCGGCTCAGCCGGTAATGATCGACGGAAAATTCGTCAGCGCCGTCCACAATGGCGACGTCATCGTCTTCGATAAGGACAACCACGCGTTCATCTGCTCGATCAAGGCATCCATCCCTGCGGACGCGCGGACCATCGTTGGCGGCTCGGGGCAGATCGTCTTCCGCGGTCGCAACACAGGCGGCGACGAGAAGCCCGCGCCGCGCACCGCGGTCGGACTGACCGACGACGGCAAGACGCTGGTGATCCTCGTCGTCGACGGCCGGCGTCCGGAGTTCAGCGCCGGCCTCATGCCAGCAGGCCTGGCGGATGAAATGATCCGACTCGGCTGCACCAGCGCCCTCAACTTCGATGGCGGCGGCAGCAGCACAATGGTGCGTAAGTTCGGAGCCAAGGATTTCCGCGTCATCAACACGCCCAGCGACGGCTCCCAACTCGCCCCACTGCCCCTGAGCATCGAGCGTCCAGTCGCCAACGTGCTCGGCATCCGCATCGTCGAACCACCAAGCCCGGCGACGCCTGCGCCCGCTACGTCGCCCGCCGATGTTATTAGCGCAAAATAGACCTTACGCGCACGCGAGGCTCGCACGCCCTTAGAGAAGATTTCAGAACCGCGGAGTACGCTGATAGCGCAGATGGATCGCATCGGAAATCTGCGTCATCTGCGTCATCTGCGGTTCTCTCTCTCTAGTTCTGAAATAGCCTGTTTGCGATTGGCGTTGACGATTCGTTACACCATGCCGTCGTCGGGCCTGAATCGGCTGACCTGAATTGACGGGCCTGAGTCGTCCGGTTCTTCCCATTTTTGACACGTCCGTGGGCCGCTCCTTGACCGGGGCGGCCCGCGATCTTTTTGGGGATGAAATGCTCATCGCCTGCGCCGACAATGTCCGATAACAATCGGGCGGCCGTCGTGCGCGCTTGCGACCTATGGAAGACAGCATCTATCGCCTCCGCAATCACGATGTCCTCACCCTTGCGGTCGTAGCGCTGCTGGGCGTGGGCGTGGTGATGGTGCAGTCGGCATCGTCCAACGTCACCGGCGAATTCAGTTTCCACCTGACCGAACTGGGGCAGAAACAGCTTCTGTTCGCCGGCATCGGGCTTTTCGTGTTCACGATCCTGCGCTCGATCGACTACGCCCGCCTCTTCGCACCCGGCAGCCAGACCATCCTCAAAGCCGTGCCGCTGTGGCTGGTGGTGATCGCTGCCGTGCTTTGCGTTGCGGTGCTGGTGCCGGGGATCGGATTCGAGAAGAACGGTGCCCGCCGCTGGATCAAGCTCGGGCCGATCCAACTGCAACCATCCGAACTCGCCAAATGGGCCGCGGTGATCTTCCTCGGCTGGTGGCTCACCTACCGCCCGCTCGACCTGTCGAGATTTCGCAACTTCCTGCTCACCCTTATCCCCATCGGCATCCTCTGCCTGCTGGTCGTCATCCAGGACTTCGGCACGGCTGCCCTGATCGCGGTCGTCGCATTGGCGATGATGCTGGTCGGGCGGGTCAAGCTGTGGCACCTGATGGTCGTCGTCCCGCCGGGGCTTTTTGCGGCGTACTGGTTCGTCGCCCATAAGGAATACCGCTGGAAGCGCATGACCGCGTTCCTCGACCCGTACGCGGCCCCACAAGGCGATGGCTATCACATGATCCAGAGCCTGCTCAGTTTCGCCACCGGCGGGCTTGGTGGCACCGGGCTGGGCGGCGGGATTCAGAAGCTCGGCTATCTGCCCGAGGACACCACCGACTTCATCTTCGCCACGCTCTGTGAAGAAACCGGCTTCTTCGGCGCGGCACTCGTCATCGCGCTGTACCTGGTGATCCTGCTCGTCGCCTGGCAGGCAATAAAAAAGCAGCGCGACAGCTTCGGCCGAATGCTCGCCTTCGGGATCGCCGCGATGATCTGCACGCAGGCCGCCATCAACCTCGCCGTTGCCACCGTCAGCGTCCCCACCAAGGGCCTCTCCCTCCCGCTCATCAGCTCCGGCGGCAGCGGCCTGGTCATCACCTGCGCCGCCCTCGGCATCCTCGCCAGCATCCTGCGCCACGAGCACCCCGTCGAAGCCGAGCTCGAAACCCCCGCCAAACGCCCCCAGCACAAGCCGCGAACCATCGACGACCGTATGTGGGCGGAATGGACGACGGCCTGAAGGCCGGTTATTGGTTACTTGTTACTTGCGGTTCTGCGGCGTCTTTCAGAGCACCTCTTGGCAATCGATAGCACAACCCACAGCCGCTCGGGAAGGTGCGCCAAGTAACCAGTAACAAGCAACCAGTAACCAGCCTCCCATGCCTGACACGAGTGACGTACCCGCTCTCCTCCCGCGCCGACGGCCGATCCTCCTGATCGTCTCCATCGGCCTTGTCCTGCTGGTCGTCCTCAAGTCGATGGGCAGGCTCTGGTGGTGCAGGTGCGGGCAGTGGTATCCGTGGGTGAGCGATGCCTGGGGGCCGCATAACTCGCAGCACCTCGCCGACCCGTACATCTTCTCGCATATTCTGCACGGCGTTTTCTTGTACTGGGGGCTATTGATCCTGCAACGCCGCATCCACTGGATGTGGGTACTGGCGATCGCCGCGGGGATTGAAGCCGGGTGGGAGATTCTTGAGAACACCCCCTTGGTGATCGACCGCTACCGCGAACACACCGCCGCCCTCGGCTACACCGGGGACACCGTCCTCAACTCCCTGACCGACTGGCTCGCCGCCGTCGCCGGCTTCCTTCTCGCCCGCAAGATCGGCTGGCGGGGTTCGGTTGCCGTCTTCCTAATCCTGGAGATCGGCTGCGCTCTGTGGATCAGGGACAACCTCACCCTCAACGTCGTCATGCTGCTCTTCCCTATTGATGCCATCCGCACATGGCAAACCGGCGGGTAGCCCCGCCGGGATCGCCCATCCCACAAACCGCCGATCCCCGGCGCCGGATTCCGACTCGCGACACGCGCCAATCGCTTGCCCCGCGCGATCGGTTCCACAAATGCGGCCCTGTGGCGATGCGCCATGCCGACGCCTGCTGCGCGGCCGATTGCCGATTGGCGGCTCGACGAGCGGGCTACCACAAGTCGGCGGTACGCCGTAGACCTGTGTCGCACCCGGCGCCCCGTTATCAGCGCGCGATCACGCCGTCATGGGTTGGTTGCGGAAACGGCTGTTGGGGATGAACAGGCGCCGGTTCGTGCTGGCGGCGGGGCCGCGGAAATAGATCACGATGACGACGATCAGCAGCACCGCGCCGTTCATGGCGGCGTAGAGCAGCGCGGTCCAGCCGTCGAGGTTGTCGTAGCTCTTGCCGCCGGTCATCCAGGTGACGACGGCGGTGGCGACGAGCAGGCCGATGCTGATGGGGATCAATCCGCCCCACGCCAGCCGCATTAACTGGTCGAACCGGAAGCGCGGCAGGCTCCAACGCACCCACATGAACAGGAACAAGATCACGATCGCCTTGGCGAAGAAAACGCCCATGCGGATCAGGCAGAGCACGATGCTCTCGCTCCACCCGGGATTCCAGCCGATCGCCCCGTGTCCGCCGCTAAGCTTGTTGAAGACCATGTTCAGCCCCGGCAGGTGCCACCCGCCGAAGAACAGCGCGACGCACACGCAACTGGTGGTGATCATGCCGGCGTACTCGCTGAGGAAAAACAGCGCGAAACGCATCGACGAATACTCGGTGTGGTACCCGCCGACCAGTTCCTGCTCGGCTTCAGCGAGATCGAACGGGGCGCGGTTGGCCTCGGCGTGGATGCAGATCAGAAAGAGCACGAACGCCATTGGCTGGGAGAAGACGTTCCACGCGGGGATGGGGACGACGTTAAAGAGCCACCAGTAGCGGGCCTGGCTTTCGACGAGATGGGCCAAATCGAGTGTGCCGAACATCAGAACGACGATCAGCACCGAGAGCCCGAGGGGAATCTCGTAGCTGATCATGTTCGCGCATGCGCGGAGCCCGCCGAGGAACGAATACTTGTTGTTCGACGCCCATCCACCGATCACCACGCCGTAGACCGCCAGCGAAAGCGTCGAGAGAACGAAGAGGATGCCGATGCTGATGCTCGACACCTGGAACGGCCAGCCGGTGATGACTCGGACAACGGCGCTCTTGCCGACCTGCTCCGGGACGGGCCAGGTGGAAGGGAGTGCAACCTGCGTTCGCTCCGGGGTGACGTAGTCGATCGCCGGCGCGCCGAGGATCGTGCTGTACCATGCCTTGGTGGCGTTGGTGTTCGCAGTGGCGTCGGCGATCAACTTGTCATCGGACGTGCCGGCGATTTTCTGTGTGGTGACGTCGACGATTTCGACGCTGGCCTTGGTCCCGCCCCACGGAATGACCGCCAGCGAGATGATGACGCTGAGGATCATCACCATCGGCGCGATCGTAAACAGCACCTTGTCGACCCCGCCGGGACGATAGTCTTCCTTGAGCAGGAACTTCAGGCCGTCGTTCAAAGGCTGGCCGAGTCCCCAGAAGTGGAACTTGGGCAGGAACGGCAACCCGAAGCCGAAGCCGACGCGGTTAGGCCCGACGCGGTCCTGGGCCCACGAGGCGACCTTCCGCTCGAGCAGGATCAGGTACGCGACCAGCCCCATCGACGAGGTGAAGGCCAGCAGCGCGATGTAAATCCACGGGGCCTGGATCAGTTCAAAGACGGTGAGGGCTAGCATGTTCATAGGCGTCTAGGGATAGATTACCCAAACGGCGGCGAGGTGGTAGAGCGCGGGGGATCGGCGCAATAGAAAACCCAGGGCAATCGCATGTGCGTCTGACTCTCCATGAACGCCGGGCAAGGGTTGGGACGGGGGGCTTTTTGCGCGACCGACTGTTGCACACAGACACCTGCGCAGGCGCAAGCGACCCTCCATCGCCGCATACCCACCCGGACGTCGCTTGCGCCTTCGCGGCAAAAGCCAGAGGTCTTTTGCAGAACTAGCGCGACCGGCAAACCCACGCCGTAGCCTCTCCGCGAGTACGCGGGGTGACTGAGCGCACATATGATTGCCGTCGGGGACAACCCCGGCCGGGCTGGAGGAAGGTCTACACGACGAGCCGCTTGCAGCTCGTAGGGCCTGCAGGTACTCGTGCGGACGTATTCTCCTTCGCCAACGCGAAGGATGTTCCCTGCACGCCGCATCCACGCCTGCCTCCCCCCAGAATCCGCCCGATCCTCCCGCCGGCAAGGGCTCCGTCGCCTGCGGCTCCTACGTCCTTGCCGACGAAGACGAGGACAGTTCTATTGCGTTAAGATCGGAGACATTTCTATTTCGTTTCGACAGCCGATCTGCGTCGCCGTTGTGTCCGCGCCGATTGCGCCCTAAGATCGCCCGTTCGGAGCCAATTATGCAGACGATCATCACCGGCAAAGCCTACGTCCTGGGCGACAACATCGACACCGACCAGATCATCCCGGCCCAGTACCTTTCGTACGATCCGTCGAATGCCGACGAGCGAAAGTATTTCGGCATGTACGCCAACAGCGGCGTGCCGGAGGAGCAGGCGGGGCTTCCGTACGGGCACGTGCCGTTCGTCGAGGGCGGGCAATACTCGAGCATCTATCGGATCATCATCGGCGGAAAGAACTTCGGCTGCGGCTCATCCCGCGAACACGCTCCGCTGGCGCTGGCCGAGGCGGGCATTCAGTGCGTGATCGCCGAGTTCTACGCCCGCATCTTCTTCCGCAACAGCGTCAACGGCGGCTACCTGCTGCCGCTGGAAGCCGTCCACGGACTGGTCGAAAAGACCAACACCGGCGACGAACTCGAGGTCCACGTCCTCGACGGCTATATCCTGAACAAGACCAAGGGCACGCGCCACGAGATCAAGCCCCTCGGCGACGTCCTGCCCATCATCGAAGCCGGCGGGGTCTTCGACTACGCCCGTGAAGCGGGGATGATCACGTAGGCGCTTCGCTTCAATGAAGAATGACAAAACTCAAATGACAAATGAAGAGGACTCCGCGTCTTCTCGTTTGTCATTCGAGTTTTGTCATTTGTCATTCGGGTCCGCCCGGCAAACTCCGCGAATGCTGACCCGTCGAAGCTAATGTTCACGATCGGGGCACGAATCGGGTCTGGAGAGGTCGGGGAGTAGAACTCCATTGCGTTCAGGACGACAAAGCCTCGCCGGACCATGGGGTATTTTCGGTTGGTCGGCGCGCCAAAGCGTAACAGGCTATTTCAGAACTGGAGAGAGAGAACCGCAGATTGCGCAGATGAATCGCCTTGGAAATCTGCGTCATCTGCGTAATCTGCGGTTCTGAAATCTTCTCTAACGATGTGCCGGGGCGATTGGCTTTTGCGGCCTTTTCTCCTTTTTGGGATGGGCTTGTATGGTGGACACAACTTGCTATCATGCTCGGCTCGACCGATTTGGAGTACATTATGGCCCTGCAAGCGATTCCCGGCGGCAAAGTCCGCGTGACGATCAACAAGCTCATCACCCGTGACAGCGCCGTCAAGACGCTGGAGCGGTTGTTTATGACCGACCCCGTCGCGTCCAAGCCCGTCGTGGACCGGGCAAAGAACCACAAGGACAAGCCCAAGCGTCGTGGCGGTCGAATCTGGACCAAGTACACCAACAAGGTACACATCGGCCTGGAGAAGGGCGTCACCGCCACGATCAAGGCAACGCCGCAGCACGTGAAGGACCTCGCCGCCGTCGCCGATTTCGTCGACGTCGCCTCGGTCTGATCGCAGTCTGCAACGCCGATCCTAAAACTCGAAACTTTTCGCCCTCGCGTGGTTCGCCGCGCGAGGGCGATTGCTTAGGCCCAGATCAAGTCGAGAGTCGATAGTCGATGGCCAAAGCGCCGACGCGTCTTCGCTATCGACTATCGACTCTTAACCATCGACTTCTTGATCCGCGTTCGCCTTCGCGTTGTCTCCTGCCTTCAGTTCGCGCCCAGGGGCTTGTCGCCGCCTTTCTTGTTCTTGTCGCGGGGCAATCTGTCGGGCTTGGCGGGTCTTTCGGGCTTTTCGGGGACGGGCGGTGCGGGCGGGTCGCCGAAGTAGGCGAGCAGGTTGGCAGTCTGGAACAGCGTCCGCGTGACCGGGGTGCGCAGGAAATTGTCCAGCAGAAGTCGGCCGGGCTCGCGCTTTTCGGGTTGGCCGGTGCTGATGCTGAACTCCGAGACGCCTGCGGTTGAGACGACGCCGACGCAGTCGCCGTCCACGAACGCCGGGCCGGTCGGCTCGGCCGACAGCGGCGCCTCCCACGCGGGCTCGCCAGTGCCTGTCCGCAGGCCGACGATCCTGGTTGCTGAGACCAGCACCGCGACCTCGGCTTGGACAGCCGCCAGTTCGGCATCGGCATATGTGTCGATGTTCCACAGCGTCTTGCCGCTGCTGATGTCGAACGCCACGACGGCGTTGGAGTCGGTCGGAGCGACGACGACCGCCGTGTCGTTTGCCAGGGCGTTGTTCTGCCAGCGCACGTTGATCACCGCCGGCAGGGGGGGAAGCTTCTGGCGGGCGCGGGCCTGGCGTTCCTGTTCGCGACGGGCGTGCGCTTCGCGTTCCTGCTGCGGGGTCAGCGGCACGCGGGCCGGATACTGCGAGACCCAGCGGATCGCCCCGCCGAAACGGTCGATGCACCACACTGCCCCGCCGCCGGGCACGACGTAGACATTGCGCTCGTCGGCATGGATCGTCGTGCTGTCGCGGAAGACGAACTCGCTGACCACCGCCAACATCGGGTCAGGCTCCTTCTCACCCTTGCCGGCCCGCACCTGCTGGGCCATGCGCCGCTCGGCGGCGCCGATTTCGGTGTTGAAGAGCACGCGCCCGCTCGCCAGTTCTAGCGCGACCAGGCACAGCCGGTGTCCGCGCGCCGGGTCGACACTCACCGCCAGCGAGTAGACATAGCGCCCGCTGATCGTCGGTGCGCCGACGTAGAGCAGTTCGCCGCCTGGCTCGCTCGACACGGTCGTCCAGATAACCGATCCGTCGAGCGGCCGCACCGCGCGGAGCGAGGACCTGAGCGACGTCGATTGCCGGGCGACCAGTACCCGCGGCGTACCAGCCGGATCGCACCACACCGCCGGGCGCGCCAGCGACGCGTCAGTCGCGAGGAGCCCTTCCATGCTCTTGGGCAAATCCGTCGGCGGCGGCGGGATTTCGGGGGCCGGGTCGATCACCGACCACAGCATCCGTCCCTGCTTGTTCAACGCCAGCATCGAATGCGGTGCGGCCAGGTAGACCGCATCGCTTGACGCCACCGGCACCAGTCGTGGCACCATCGCCGCCGGTGCCAGCACTCCAGAAGCGGGCTTGGCGCGAATGAATCCCGTCGAAAACGCAGCCGGTTCCAGCGTCGAATCGTCGGGCAGCGTCGCCAGCGCCCGCAGCGCCGCCGGTGCCTTGTCGTCCAGCGTCACCCGGCCGATCAGGTCCTTGGCGCCGCGCACGTCGCCCAGCCCGATGAGCCGCTGCGCCGCTTCGATCGGCGCCTGCTGCGCCGCCAGCGTCCAGGGATACCGCTCGGCGACAGCCATCATCGCGGGCACGTCGCTGGAGTGAACCGCATCGACCAACGCATTCTGCGCCGCCTGACCCGCCACTTTTTCATACTGCTCGCGAAACCGCAACGGGAAGACGTGGTCAGTCAGTTGCGCGTTCACCCACGCCTGGATGGAGACGACGTGTTTATCGTCGGTGCGCACGAGCCGCGCCACCGGGTCGTTGAAAATCGTCTCGATCCGATCGACCGCATCCGTGGGCCTTCCCGCAGCGATGTCGGCCGACAACGCCTCCATCGCGCGGGTCGAGACGTAGACGTCCTGAGGTGCCGCATACGATCCCGCGATCGCGCGCCCGACGCAAGCAAGCGCGATCACGCCGACGACCAACGACGAAAGTCTTCTCACGCGCCTTCACTCCTGACACAGCACTTGAACCCGTCACCGACGTACTTCTCGGCCAGCCTAACGTAGTGTTCGCTGAGCCAGCGCATGTATTTCAGTTCCTCGTCCTTCACCGGCCGAACAATCTTGGCCGGCACGCCCATCACCACCATGCGCTCGGGCACGATCATCCCCGGCGACACCACCGCGCCGGCGGCGACCAGGCACTCGTGGCCGATCTGCGACTGCCCGAGCACGGTCGATCCCATGCCCACCAGCGAGCCGTGACCGATGTGCGCCCCGTGGACGATCGCACCGTGCCCGATGGTGACGTCGTCCTCGATCACGTTCGTCACCCCGCTGTCGCAATGGATGACGGCGTTGTCCTGCACGTTCACCCGCCGCCCGATCTTGATCGGCGCGACGTCCCCTCGGACGACCGCGCCGAACCAGAACGAACACAGCTCACCCATCGTTACATCCCCGACAACGACGGCGTTGGGCGCAAAAAAGCAATTTCCGGCGGTCTTGGTAAATCGTGTCTGCATAGATCACAGCACTGTACCGCGCCGCCGCGCCGCTTCATCCTTCCTCGGGCAAGGTGCGCCAAGGCGTCGCAACGGAACAGGAATTGGGTCCGTTGTCGACCTATAAGCGATTCTATTTCAACAGCTTACGCACCAAGTTGGGTTCGTTTTTTCAAATTTTATACGCCTTCGGCTCCTCCCCCTCCGGAGCGTGCGGTCCCTCCCTATCTACAGGTCGATTGCGCGATTCCGGGACGATTGGCGCAACACAACCGCACTGGCGGCCCGGAATCGTCGAAAATTTGCCGGGATTTGTTCCCGGACCCGTTGCGCGATTCAGGGCGCAGGGGTCGCTATAATCGTCCCCGTCGGATGTTAGCTTTCGCGCCATGCCCGCGTCTTTGTCGATGTCAGGTCAACTCAGTGAGGTAGGTCGGTTGAATATCAGTAGCGTGGAACAACTCGTTCTGCGGGCCAAGCTGCATGACGCGGACGCCTTTGCGGAGCTAATCCAGCGATACGAGGGCATAGCCCTCTCGATCGCCTACGCCCACACGCGCAATCGCGCCGATGCCGGCGATCTGGTGCAGGACGCGTTTCTGCGCGCCTGGACGCGGCTGGATTCGCTGGACGATCCTTCCCGCTTCGGGCATTGGCTCGGGCGGATGGTTCGGAACCTTGCGATCGACCTCCGCCGCCGCAAGCGACCCGGGCCGATGGACATGAGTATCGATGTCGCCGACGACGTGGACGAAGTCTCGCCCATCGAACGACGGGAGCAGAAGCAGCAGATCGACCGGGCGCTCGGTTCGCTCGACGAGCTTTCCCGCTCCTGCATCGTGCTGCGGTATTACGAGAATCTGTCGAGCAAGGAGATCAGCGAACTGCTCGACCTCTCCCCCGCCGCAGTCGACATGCGACTGTCGCGGGCGCGAAACCAGTTGAAACAGCGGCTTCAGCCCGTGATGGAAGAGGATGATCTCTGATCGATCGACTGCAACGATAACGCCTTGTGGATGATGCATATGAACCGGCCCGATGACGAACTCGATAACCTGCTTCGCTCGCACCTGTCGAGCGAACTCGACGCAGAGCGCGGTGCCGCCCGCCGGGCGTTCGAGCAGCAGGTGACCCGGCCGATGCAGCGGCAGCTCCGGCGCCGGTCGTGGCAGGCTCACGTCGCGCAGTTCCGGCACTGGGGCGCGATCGGCCTGGCGATGGCGGCGTGCATGACGGTCGGGGCGTTCTTGCCGTCGATCCTCGGCCTGCAGACCCGCGCCACCCCCGCACCGACCGAAGTAGCACAATCGCAGGCCATCGGCAGCGGACCCGTCGTCACGCCGCAGTTTGCCGATCTGGAACGCACCACGGTCTTCCACCACACCGATGCCGGCGCCGTCCTGCTCGATGGCGGCGTGCCCGGGCGAAAGGTATTGCAGCAGCGATACGACACGCTTCGCTACACCGATCCCAGCACCCACGAACGACTCGAATATGTGATCCCCTCGCAGCAGGATTTGTTCTACCCGGTCAATCGTCAGTAGCCCCGATGCACGCCGGAACGATCCACCGAATGACCCGACGCCCGCTCATCCTCGCATCCGCAGCCACTGCGGCCATGGCGCTTGCCTTGCTGCCCCTGGCAGCCGCGCCGGGACAGGATGAAGCCGCCGGCGCGGGCGCGACGAAATCCCCGGTGCATCGCACGCCCGCGGACACCGGGACGCCGGTGGCGTTCATCGGCGTAGCCACGTCGCTCGCCACGCCGTCGCTGCGTGAGCAACTGAGTCTTCCGCCGGGCGTGGGTCTGGTGGTCGACTCGGTCGACCCCGATAGCCCCGCGGAGCAGGCAGGGATCCAACCGCACGACGTACTGCACAAGCTGGACGATCAGATCCTCGTCAACGTGCAGCAGTTCGCCGTCCTCGTACGCACCTGCAAGCCGGGGGAGCGCGTGGCGCTGACCGTGATCCGCAAAGGCCAGCCGATTCGGTCGGAAGTGACGCTCGCCGAGCGCATGCTTCTGCCGATCGACGAATCGCCGCAACGCGTGCAGCCGTCCACCGGTGCCACCCAGCCGATCCCCCTGCCGCGGCCGGGGACGGGCCGGATGAGCGGCGTCATCACGCACACCGACAACGATCACATCATCACCATCACCACGCACGACGACTCGACAAGTGTGACAGTGAAGGACCGCACCGGCAAAGTGATCTGCGAAGGCCCGCTGGACACCCCCGAGGACCGCGCCAAGATCCCCGCCGACCTGCGCGCCAAGATTGAGCGCATCGAATCCACCAGTCGTCAGCTCCACGACCTGCACAACGCCCCCCGCGTGCCGCCGAGCGAATAGTGATGGGTACGGCGGCGGATCTCGCCTGTCATCCAGCAAACCTTGTCATCCTGAACAAAGTGAAGGATCTTCTCGCCGCGGCAAGGCGCACACGAAATCGTGAACTCCCTGCCGCCGCAAGTAGATCCTTCACTTCGTTCAGGATGACCACGCGCGGCGCGTTCCATCACAGAGAAGCACGCTTACTCCACATCCAGCCCGTTCAGGAATTTCTCCAGATCAACCCGGGCCGTCTCCAATTGCGTGCGCAGCTTGTCTGATTCATCGTTGAATTTTTCGAGCTGCGTTTCCTGCTCGTTGAGCTTGGTCAGCAGGCGCTGGTAGTACTGGCTGGTCTTATCGACGGTGCGCATGTTCTCGCGGATGCGATTCTGCTCCTGCGAAATCGCGGCGATCTTCTGGGTACGCTCCTCAATCTGCCGCTGCACGTCGATCATCGCCTGCTTGCGCTTGGCGGCGTCGATGAGGGCGTCGCGGACCTTCTGCGGGATGGCGCCTTCCTGAGCATAGATCAGGACCGCGTTGGGGTCCTGCGGAATCAGCGCGATCACTTCCTGCTGCACCATCTCCTCGCTGATTGCGAGCGTGCCCTGCTCACCCTTCTTGACCGGCAGGCGGAAGCGATAAAATCGATCGGTTTTCTCGAACGGATCGGCGGTTTTGACGAGGGTCCAGCCGGCGTCGAACGCGTGTTCGACGACGATCGTCTTATCCTTGTCGGCATTGTTCTGGGCCTTGTAGGTGCTCGATTTGACGACCTTGCGCTGCACCATCAGCACGCCTTTGACGATCTTGCCGCTGACGACGTTATTGGCGAACTGCGGCTGGACGTCGACCAGCGTCTGCAGATCGACGCCGTAGCTCAGCAGGCGCTTCTGCTTGGGCGGCAGGTTGTCGATCTGCGCGTCCCCGGCGTAGCCGCCGTTGTCGAAGACGGTGATCGGGCCTTGCAGCAGGTGCTTGTCCGTGCTGTTGGTGACGAGCGCGCCGTTGAGCGGATTGCGCGGCATCACCCGGGGGTTGTAGATCGAGACGCGCTCGACCTCGACCTTGTCGGTGACGATCGGGATCATCGCGCTCTTCTGACGCGGCAGGGAAACGTTGCCGACGGTATACTGGAAGAGTTCGCCGAGCTTGGCCGCCGAAGCGAGCGACTGGATCGAAGAGGTCGGGTCCATGGGCGGCGACGCAGGCGCCGCGCTGGCGGCAGCGGCGATCCCTTCGAACGCCATCTCGTTGGGTGCGTCGGCAGCGGCCTGGTCCTTGTTGCGCATTCGGGACGCCTTCGACATCGGTGCCTGCGCCGGTGTCGGCATCCCCCCGCCGTAGACCTGCGGGCGAAGCGATTGGAACAACTCCAATTGCACAATCGGCCGCGGAATGTAGAGCGGCTGATAGAGGTCCATCACGAAGCTGATAGGCCGGCCGCTGACGAGGCTCAGTTGGACGTTGTTCCAGTCGTTGTCGGTCTGGTTTTCCACGATCGCCCAGCCCTGCAGGTTGGATTCTTTGTCGCCGAGGATGAGGCGGTAACTGGTCTTCCACACCGGCGATTCGACGACGTACCCGAGCCGTATGCGGCGATCGCCTTGCCCGGTGAAATTGATCATCACCGACTTCTTGTCCCGGTCGCGCGCCTTGGCGAGCGCTTCAAGCGCCTTGCCGAGTTCGTTCTGCAGGTTGGCGTCGTTGAGCTGCACGTCGGCGATCTTGTTCATCTCGACCTGGCGGATGTTCGCGCCGTCGATGACGTTGACGAACCACGAGTCGATCGCCGGCGTCTGCGGCGCGACGGACACCTGGCGTTTCTCGACGCCGAGGATGATGCCGTTGATCACTTCGGCTTGGCTCTTGAGCGTGACCCGGGCGCCGCGCAACTGGTTGAGCAGATCAGCCAGAGGCGGATTGCCGGTGATGTCGACTTGGAAGCTCTTGAGCGTCTTCTCGACCGGATCCTGCGACGGGTACTGCACAGTCGAAACGAAGCCGCCGTCGAGATCTTGAAGGACCAGCGACTTGAGGATGTCGTTGATCTGCTGGGTCTTGAAGCGCAGCTCAGTCGAGCCGTCGCCTTTGACCGAGCCGAAATGCTCGAAATACCCGACGCCGGACGAAAAGAGTGTGACCGCCTTCACCGGCAGGTCGGCAGCCTGCACAGGCGGCGCGGGCGGGTTCTGTGCCAGCGCCATCGCGTTGAAAGCGGCGGCGATTATCAGTGAGCGGCGGAGCATCTGCATCGAAGGCATCGGTGATTCCTTGGTTCGGGACGAGGTCATCTTACTTCGACGCTGCCGACAATCGAAAGTTCCGGCGGTTTCTCGTATGTTCGACGGGATGGACGAGTTGCTGATCGAGCCGATCACCACGCCCTTTGACGTGACTTTCACGCCGCCGGGCTCCAAGAGCCTGACCAACCGTGCAATGGTGCTGGCGGCGCTCACCCACGGCGATTGCGTGCTGAGCAACGCCCTGTTCGCCGACGACACCCGCGTGATGATCGAAGGCCTGCGCCAACTCGGCTTCAAAGTCGACGCCGACGAATCCTCCCACACCATCACCATCACCGGCCGCGGCGGCGTCATCCCGGCGCGGAAAGCGAAAATTTTCTGCGGCAACAGCGGCACCACAATCCGCTTTCTGACTGCGCTCTGCACGCTCGGCCGGGGCGCGTACACGCTGGATGGCGTCGAGCGCATGCGCCAGCGCCCGATCGGCCCGCTGGTGACGATGCTGCGTAATTTGGGAACGCGGATCGATCACCCGATCCATGACCACTTTCCCCCCGTCCACGTCAACGCCGCGGGCTTCGCGGGGGGCATCGTGCGTTACGGATCGGAAGTCAGTTCCCAATACCTCAGCGCCGTCCTGCAGATCGCCCCGTTTGCGCGCAATGAGCTGATGGTCGACCTGACCGGCAAGCAGACGAGCTGGCCGTACGTCGCAATGACGATGCAACTCATGGACCGCTTCCACCACATCTGCGAGCTGGTGCGCGACCCCGTCACCCACCAGCCGACGCAGATCATCGTCCCGCCCGGCGACTACAAATCCAGCGGGTACACGATCGAGCCCGACGCCAGCAACGCCAGCTACTTCCTCGCCTTGGCGGCGATCCATAAGGGCAGCAGGGTCACGATCAAGGGCCTCGGCAAGGACTCCCTGCAAGGCGACGTCTGTTTTGCCGATGTGCTGCGCCAGATGGGCGCCACGCTTACGTTGGGCCGCGACTTCATCGCGATCCAGGGGCCTGAGCAACTGCAAGGAATTGATGTCGATCTGGAATCGATGCCCGACACCGCGCAGACGCTCGCTGTCGCCGCGCTGTTCGCGCAGGGACACACCACGATCCGCGGGCTGCACACGCTGCGCGTCAAGGAGACCGACCGCCTCGCGGCATTGCAGAACGAACTGACCAAACTCGGCGCTGACGTCGAGATCGACGGGGACGACTCGATCCACATCCACCCCCCCGAGCGCAACAAGCTGAACGTCGCCGCCATCAACACCTACGACGACCACCGCATGGCGATGAGCTTCGCGCTCGCAGGCACGCGAAGCGCAGGCGTCCGCATCAAAGACCCAGCGTGCGTGAACAAGACGTATCCGGGCTACTTCGACGACATCGCAAAATTCCGCGTTTAGCGTTTCCCGTTTAGCGTCGCAGTTTACTGCGGGCTTTTCCG